>CAIOYU010000406.1 GCA_903862565.1 uncultured Actinomycetes bacterium
CCGTTCTCTGGGGTTGGTTGAACTGTTGCGGGACGTTGCGTAGACCGGCGACACGGGCCGGTTCTGCAACACATCTCCTGGGTTGTAGTGCTCGTGGCTGGTAGTGGTAAAGCTGCCTGCTGCGAGAGGAGATCGGGGTGCGGGCGTTTCTTGTGAGGTTGCCGTCGGGAGCGCGGTATTGGACGGTGCTCGACGATGACTTGGCGGTGGTCGAAGACGCGGATGCGTTCTTGCGGCATGTCCGATTCGGCCGTGACGGTTCGGAGTTGACCACGAGGTCATATGCGGGGGCCATCGCGTTGTTCCTGCGGTGGTGCGTTCGCACCGGCCGGCACTGGCATGACGGCGTGGCGGCGCTGGGGTTGTTCATCACCTGGCTGCGCCATGCCGGGCCGCAGGCCAGTGGTGTCGATGTCGGGGTTGGTGGGCAGGTGCTGGCGGGTCCGGGCGCGGAGCCGGTGCGTCAGGCTCGACGGATCAACGGTGTGCTGACCGCGGTGCGGGGGTTCGTCGCCCACGCAGTGACGTCCGGGCATGCGCCGGGCGAGCTGATAGGGCTGATCTACGAGCTGGCCGACGAACGTGACCTGCCGGCGCAGGCTCGCGGTGAGGAGTCCCGGATGACCTGGCGGATGCGGGCGCGGCATCGGTTACACGAGCCGGAGGCGACGGTGGATCGGGCCAGCGACGCCGAGATCGTGGCGCTGCCGCGGGCTTGCCGGTCGGCGCGGGACCGGCTGATCGTGTTGTTGATGGCCAGAGCCGGGCTGCGGCGCGGCGAATTGTGTGGCCTGCGGCGCTCGGATGTCCATCTGCTGGTCGACTCGCGTGCGCTGGGCTGTACGATGCCGCGGGCCCATCTGCATGTGGTGCGTCGGGATAATCCGAACGGGGCGTGGGCCAAGTCCCGTCGCCAGCGGGTGGTGCCGCTGGATTTTCTGGTGGTGCAGGTTGTCGACGCCTACGAGTTCGAGCGGTTCGCGGTGCCGCGGGCGCGCGAGTCAGATTTCCTGCTGGTCAACCTGTTTCGGGAACCGATCGGTGCACCGATGCGCCCGGACGCGATCAACGAGGTCATCACCGCGTGCTCGCGGCGGGCCGGGATTGAGCATGTGACGCCGCACCGGCTGCGGCACGCTTTCGGTAGCAACCTGGCTGATGCGGGTAGTGGTCTGGATGAGATCGCGACGTTGATGGGTCATGCGTCGATGGGTTCGTCGCAGGTCTACCTGCACCCTGACCCAGCCCGGCTGCGGGAGGCCGTCGACCGGGTTCCCAGCCCACGCGCACTGTCGAGGATCGACCGGTGAGCGTTGCGCAGGCGCTGGCAGCAGTACCAGGCGCCCCTGCCGGGGAGCATCTGTTCGCCGGCGAGCGGATCGACCACCAGGTCGGCCGGATCGCTGCCGTGGTCGACCCGGCCTTCCTCACCGAGGCCGGCTGGGATCCTGGCCGGCAGATCCTGGTGTTCGCACCGCAACATCCGCTGCTGGGGCGCCGAATCTGCCGTGCCGAGGGCTGCGCGACGACCGCGACCGCGGCGTCAGGAATCTGTGGTTCCTGCCGGAAACGGCTCACCGAGAACGGGCTTGATGAGTCTGAGGTCGCCGCACTGCCGCCTCGGGAACGGCGCGGTCAGCGCCGCGGTCCGCAAAGCTGCCGGGTGCAGGGTTGTGCGCGGGAATGGCTGACGTTGCGGTCGGGGTTGTGCTCGGTGCATGCCGAACAAAAGCGGCGCATGCCGGGAGTCGTATTCTCGGCGTTCCTCACGCATCAGACGGTGAAACCGTTTCCGCCGCTGCCTGATTGCTTGGTCGATGCCTGCGTCCGGCAGCGGCGCCATCCCGCCGGGCTCTACTGCCATGCCCACCAGCAGCGACTGCGCAGCCTCAGGAAACAGGACCCGAGTCTCGACGAATCATTCTGGCAGGCTGGCGAATCGGCGATAGGACACGGCGGTGAGGTGAGCCTGCGTGGTTTGCCGCCGCTGGTGGTCGCCGAACTGTTGGTGGGCCTGCAGCAGCGCTGCCGAATCAACGCGGTCAAGACCAGTGATGCGGTGCTACGGGTGCTGGTCAACGACATCCGCACCCAGCGGGTGGCCTCGCTGAGCGACTACACCATCGGCGAGGACCGCGACCTGGAATTCACCGGCCTGGCCAACTGCCTGATCGGTCAAGCCCGCCGAGCATTGTCGACCCCGGAAACCGAAGTCATCCAGGACG
Organism: uncultured Actinomycetes bacterium; assembly: GCA_903862565.1. Taxonomy (GTDB): domain Bacteria; phylum Actinomycetota; class Actinomycetes; order Mycobacteriales; family Mycobacteriaceae; genus Mycobacterium. Next base: position 2,226 of record CAIOYU010000406.1, read on the forward strand.
AATGGGACCTGACGGTGTTCGGGCACAACGGCACGCTGTCGTTCACCGCCATCACCCAGACCTGGCTGCGGGAGGCGGCCAAACGGTGGGCCGCCGACGACCTACCGAAACGACGTGTCCGGTCGGGGCGGCGCACCAGCGCCGGCATGGCGGTGCGCCACTACATCGGCTGCCTGGCACGCCTATCGGAGTCGCTGCGGAGGCGCCAGGACCGCGGCGAACAGCCGGCGGTGCTGGGACGAGCCGACATGGAGGCCTTCCTGCACCGGCTGGCCTACCTCGAATCGGGCGGGCAGATCAGCGGCGACGCCCGCATTCGGGCCTGTCGTGAGGTCCGCGCGGTGCTCACCGGTGTCCGGGCGATGGGACTGACCAGACCCGGGGGAATCGCGGCAGGCCTCGGCGAGGACTTCGCCATCGCGCAGGCCGACGTGCCCGCCGAACCCGAACCAGGCGAGCCGAACCGGGACCTGCCGCCGGAAATCATGGCCCAACTGTGCGCACACCTGGATCGACTGACCTCACCGCAGATGCGCACCGCCGTCGAACTGGCCATCGACACCGGCCGGCGCCCCGAGGAGATCTGCGCCCTGGCCTTCGATTGCCTGACCCGCGACGACGACGGACTTGCCGTGCTGATCTATGACAACCACAAGGCCAACCGGCCCGCGCGGCGCTTGCCGATCAGCGAGCAGACCGCCGCCGTCGTCATCGCCGCGCAGCAGCGAGTCCGGGCCCGCTACCCGCACACCCCGGTCGGTGAACTCACACTGCTACCCACCGATCGCCGCAACCCCGATGGGCGCCGCGCGATCACCGCGTTCTCACTCGCGTTCGCACACCGAACCTGGGTGAGCCGAATGCCGTTGTTACGCAACGCCGACGGCATCGAATACGACAAGAGCAGGATCGTGCTCTACGCCTACAGGCACAGCTACGCCCAACGCCACGCCGACGCCGGTGTTCCCGTCGAGGTGCTGCGCGAGCTGATGTCGCACCGCAAGCTCGAAACCACCAGCGGCTACTACCGAGTCGGCGAAACCCGCCGCCGCGACGCCGTCGACCGGGTCACCGCGATGCAATTCGACCGACACGGCAACCGCATCTGGCGGCAAGCCCAAGCGCTGATGGACTCCGAGCACGCCCGCCGCGCCATCGGTGAGGTCGCCGTCCCGTTCGGCGTCTGCGCAGAACCGTCCAACGTCAAAGCCGGCGGCGGCGCCTGCCCATTCCGGTTCCGCTGCGCCGGCTGCGACCACTTCCGCACCGACATCTCCTACCTGCCCGACCTCCACGCCTACCTCGACAACCTCCTGCGGACCCGCGAACGCCTGCTCGCCGCCACCGAACTCGATCAATGGGCACGCACCGAAGCCATGCCCTCCGAGGAAGAAATCCGCCGCATCCGCCGCCTCATCGAACAGATCAGCCACGGCCTCGACACACTCGAACCCGAAGCACGACAACACCTCCAACAAGCCGTCACCCTCGTGCGCCGCCACCGCAGCACCACCCTCGGCATGCCCCGCACCCGCCAACCCCTGCCCGACCTACGCCCAGAAAGAACCCCATGACCACCAACACTGCCGTCGTTGACGCGATGATCCACGGACGTCGAGCCGACTCCACCCGACGCCGCCAACGCGTCCTCACCGCACTCGACAACGCCATCACAGACGGTGCCGAACTCAGCGTCACCGATATCGCTCGCCGCGCCGGGGTCGACCGCACCTTCCTCTACCGCCACCGCGACCTACTCGAACGCATCCACACCGCCGGCTCCCAGCCACCCGACAAACCCGGCCTGGGCCCCTCGGCCACCCGCGCCTCACTGCACGCCGACCTGCTCGCAGCACAGCAACGCTGCGCCCGCATGGCCGCACACACCCAACAACTCGAGAAACGTCTGTCCGAACTACTCGGCGAACAAGCATGGCGCGCAACCGGACTCGGCGCCCCCACCGACATCGACCAGCTTCAACAACGCATCGCAACGCTCGAACAACAAGTCGTTGACTCCCACCTTCAACTCGAAGAACGCGACCAAGACCTCGCCGCCGCCCGCGCCGCCAACCGAGAACTCATGACCAGGCTCAACGCATCCACGCCGAACGGGTAACACACAACCGTCGAAACCCTTGCACAACACCTGTTGCACACGATACGTTCCAACCACAGCTGCGGGACCTGCGCAAACGCGGGAGAACTGCATCAGCTCAGGGCCAGACCCCCAGAGAACCGACGGCACAGCTACCTCGGTAACATCAGCCCCACAGAGTTCGAAACGCTCAGGACGTCCACCTATTCGATCTCTCAACTCGCATAACCACGGATCGAAACGGCGGGGACGGATCAACTGGACCACCAACCGGGTCCCCCTCAGAGGCGGTACGCACCCGCCGAATCCAGACCTGACTTAGGACATTTCGCTTAGTGCCCCGGTTCGGGGATCCCGAGGCTGTCGAGGATTTTCTTTTGGGCTGGCGGGATTTGCGGCGGGAAGGTCTCGGTGGTCCCGTTGATGGCGATGGTTGCCGATCGCAGCGGCCGGAGCTGCTTGATGACGTTGACGATGGCCAGGCCGGTGCGTTCCTGGATGTTGTGTGGCTACGGCCAGAGCGGTGATCACGATGGTCAGGTGGGCTTCGATCGCGTCGCGGGTGCGGTGGAACATCGGGCGGGCGCGAAGGTCGCTCTTGGACATCCGAAATGAGCGCTCGACGCGCCACAGGTCGTGGTACTTGCCGATCACTTCGGCCGCGGGCATGACCGCGGCCGGGATGTTGGTGACGTAGCCCTTCAATCCGACCAGCGATTGCGCGCGGGCCAGGCTGGCTTCATCGAGAATGCGGTCCCCGGCGTGGGTCTTGACGAATCGGGTTGATTTGACGGTGCGTTCGCCGTTGATGACCGCCCGGGCGCGAGTCTCTTGGGCGTAGAGGGTCTTCTGGTCACGGCGTGCCCGTTTGGCCGAGTAGGCCCAGATCGCCCGCCACGCCCCGGACTGCTCGTCGGGGTTCCACACCGGCTCGCCTCGGTGGGCGAGGTCGTTGACGATGCTGTTGGCATGGCGCGGTGTGACGGTGTCGATGATCTGCCCGTCGGTGAAAACGTCACCGTTCCAATGGAAATGGCTGGCCAGGTCGATCGGGGCCTTAACGCTGCGCGAGCCCACGATGAATCCCAGGCCGGCTTCATCGAGGGCGGTGAGGTTGGTCGCTGAGAGCATGCCGGCATCGGCGGCGATCACCATCGGGATATCGCCGAGCTCGTGGCGCTCAGAGAAGGCGGTGATGACCGGCACGAGGGTTCTGGTTTCGGCGGTGTTGCCCTCAAAGCAGGCGACCTCCAACGGGAAGCCGGTGCGATCGACCAACAGACCGACCACGATCTGCGGGTCGACGCGGCGTTCCTTCGAGTAGCCGACCTTGCGCAGGTCGTCCTCGTTCTCGGCCTCGAAGTACAAGGTGGTGACGTCATAGAGCAGCAAGCTCAACCCGCCTCGGTCAGCAGCGTGGGTGAAGCATCGGCCGGCGATCACGTTGCGGTAGTCGTCGGTGTTGGCTTTCGCGAGATGACGCTGAATCGTTCTGTAGGACAGCGCCTTTACGCCCAGATCGGCCAGGACCCGCACTGCGTCGGCCTTACTGGTGGGCTCGACGATCCGGGCGATCACCAAGTCCTTGAACACCGGATCGTCAACGGCGTCGAAACCGAGCCAGCCATAGACCCCACCGAGTACGTCGTAGAGCAACCGTGAGTGGGTCGCTGCGGTGCGCCCCGGCGGCGCCGGCGAACCAGGGGCCCGATTCGTCGCGGGAATGAGCTCACCAGATCGCCAGTCGGCGACCGCATCCACGCTCTGGGTCCGGGCGGGCACCTCGAAGTCGAGGACCCCTTGATCCTCGGCAACAAGCCGCCGGGCCCGCTCCAGAAGAATCCCCAGTTGCGCGTCTGTGTGGGCTGAACCGACATGCGCCAAGATCGTGCGCTGACCACGATGTTTACGGACCACCTGCACCGCCACCGCGCCCGAGGCCGTGCGCACCTTCCGCACGTACGCCACCACCCGAACCTACCCGCTTAGTGCCCCAAACGGGGCACTAAAATCGGAGAAGCCGCAGCTCAGCCGATCGCGAGTCAAAAATCCAGCCGACCATGTCCTAAGTCAGGCCGAAATTCCGCGGAGCTGTCCTAAGTCAGGTCAGGCCTAAGTCAGGCCAGACCATGCCAGGGCAGCATACTGACCAAATTAGTGCCTAGCGAGTGCACTAACCCAGATTTTTCGTGGAATGCCGACGTAGGCGAGTGTCGATAAGCGAAAGTGCCTGTCCTGCAACGGATAATCGGATTTGTCTAGGATTCGATCGTCCAGCGGGAAGGCACTTCGCAGGTGGTGCGACACGAGGTCGCATGTGTAAGTGGCGCGTTGAGTGGAGGTCGGCGGTGTTGTCGATGACGTAGCCCGGGTATGTGTTCGTTGCCCTGTCCCCACCCCTGACGTGCGTCGCTGGTAACGGTGAGGTGCGAAGCTCAGGGGAAAGCCGAAGCAGTTCTTGACCCATCCGAGGGCTGCGGGTGAGGGGAAGGCCGGACGGGTGAACGTGAGTGAACCGTTGATGACGTCTCGTCAAAGTGAGCCCCGGATAGATGGATTGCGCGGCCGGGGTGTAGGGGCTGGCCGCTGGGAAGCGGCAGGCGGCGACCTATGGCACTTGATAGGTCGCATGAACACCGCCGCCCTCGGGATATAGGCGGCACCCTCCCCGGTCGGGTCTTGCGCATGTGGAACGTGGAAACCCCGCCCTGGTCCGGGCATTGTCTCGGTGAGTCGACCGTGAGGAAGACCGAACTCCTGTGGCGGGAACAGGATGGCCCAAGAAGCCAACGCCGGAGGCCGAAAGGCAGCAGGAAACCGTGCCGTGCATACCGTCTCCTTCAGCGGTCGGCCCGGATAACTGGCCGGATACCGGGGTAGTGCCCGGGCCTCGTATGGGGTGCTGACGTGGGTCAGGTGAGCCTTTGGAGAAGCGACGATGACAACGCCTGCACTTGTGGACAAGTTAGACACCGACCTGGTGAACGGACTGCAAGACGACGACCTGGAGTGGGATGCGATCTGGTGGCGCCCGGTCGAGGATGACGTAGGGCGGCTGCGGCGGCGGATCTTCAAGGCGTCGCAGGATGGGGACCTTAAACGGGTTCGCAACCTGCAGAAGCTGATGCTGCGGAGCTGGTCGAACACGCTGCACAGCGTGCGGCGGGTGACGCAGCGCAACGCTGGCCGCAAGACCGCGGGCATTGATGGTGAGGTCGTGTTGACCGCACCGGACAGGGCGGCGTTGGCGGTGGACCTTCACCGACACACGACGCCTTGGCAAGCTCGACCGGTCAAGCGGGTCTACATCCCGAAAGCCAATGGGAAGCAACGCCCATTGGGGATTCCGGTACTGCGGGACCGGGTGCAACAAGCCCGGGTCGCCAACGCACTGGAGCCTGAGTGGGAGGCGCGGTTTGAGCCGCGCTCGTACGGGTTTCGGCCTGGACGTGGCTGTCACGACGCAGTCGAGGCGATCTATTGGACGCTCAAAGGCCCGCGGGCCAAGCGCCAATGGATTCTCGACGCCGACCTATCAGCAGCGTTCGACCGCATCGACCACGACCGTCTCCTTGCCCACCTGGACACGTTCCCCGGCAGGGGAATGATCGCCGGGTGGTTGAGCGCCGGTGTGATCGATCGGGGCCGATTCGCCCCGACCGAGCAGGGAACTCCACAAGGTGGGGTGATCAGTCCGATGCTGCTCAACATTGCGCTGCACGGGATGGAAGAAGCCGCCGGTGTCCGCTATTCGCGTCGCGATACCTACGGGGTCGAGACCAGAGCGGATTCGCCGGTACTGGTGCGCTACGCCGATGACTTCGTCGTCATGTGTCACACCAGGGACCAGGCCGAGCAGGTCTGGCGCCGGCTCGGTGAGTGGCTGGTCCCACGAGGCCTTGCGTTCAACGAGGACAAAACGCATATCGTCCACGCTGACCAGGGTTTCGACTTCCTGGGATTCAACATCCGCCGCTACCGCGGCAAGCTGCTCATCAAACCCAGCCCGGCGGCAATGAAACGGATCCGGCAGCGGCTCGCTGCGGAAGTGCGCTCCCTTCGGGGAGCCAACGCCGAAGCGGTGATCCGGCGGCTCACCCCGATTATCCGGGGCTGGTCCGCTTACTACCGGAACGCGGTCTCCAAAGAGGCGTTCGCCACGCTCGATCATTACCTGTGGCAGCACCTCTATCGGTGGGCGCTGCGCTCCCACCAGAACAAGCCGAGACACTGGGTTGTTGACCGGTATTTCGGCAAGTTCAACCCGTCCAGACAGGACCGGTGGGTTTTCGGTGACCGCGACAGCGGCATCTACCTGCGCCAGTTCGTCTGGACCAAGATCGTCCGCCACCGACTGGTCATGGGAACCGCGTCGCCAGACGACCCCGCCTTGGACCAGTACTGGGCTGATCGGCGCCGCAAAACGTACTTGCTCCTGGGTGGACTCACCGCGTCCCTGCTGCTGCGGCAGCATGGCCGCTGCCCCGGATGCGGCACGTTCTTGCTGCATGCCGATCACGGTCCACAAAGCCCACAAGAATGGGTCCAGTGGACCGGCACACTCACGCGAGCAGTCCGCAGCAACGCCATCGTGATGGGTGCCGCCCACGGCGACGATCCGACCGCGAACCGCCTCATGCACGCCCACTGCCGACAGCGTGAACAGCGAAATAGGCAGCGGGTCCAGCCAATTCAGTAGAGACGCCCTCGGGGCTTGCTTGAGCCGGATGCGGTGAAAGTCGCACGTCCGGTTCTGAGGGGGCCCGGGCGCAGCAATGCGCTCGGGCTACCCGACAAG
>CAIOYU010000407.1 GCA_903862565.1 uncultured Actinomycetes bacterium
ACGATAAGTTGCCAGCCGTGATCGTCACCACCATCAACGTCAACGGTGTCCGCGCCGCGGTGCGGCAGCGTTCCGAGGAGAACCTCGGTCTGCTGGCCTGGTTGGCCGAGACCGCCGCCGGCGTGGTGTGCCTTCAGGAGACTCGCGCCGACGATGAACAGCTTGCCGAGGCGCTGGCTCCCGCTCTGGCGCAGGGCTGGCATCTTGCCTCCGCCCAACCGCATCTGAAGGGTCGCAGCGGGGTTGCGATCCTGAGCCGCACACCGTTCGACGACGTCCGGATCGGCCTTCCCGCAAGTGAATTCGACAACCACGGCCGGTACCTGGAGGTCGACGTCGTGGGCGGCGTCACCGTCGGAAGTCTTTATGTCCACACCGGCGAGGCCGGCACGGACCGTCAGCTGGAGAAGGAGCGTTTCATGGCCGCGCTCACCGCCCGGATGGCCGAGTTGGCGGGCGCCGGCCGTGAGGCGGTGCTGTGCGGCGACTGGAACATCGCCCACACCGAAGCCGACATCAAGGCCTGGAAGGCCAACGTCAAGAAGTCGGGCTTCCTGCCGGGCGAGCGGCAGTGGCTCACCGAGTTGTTGGAATCGGGCTGGGTCGACGTGGTCCGGCGCCTGCATCCGGACCGGCCCGGGCCGTACAGCTGGTGGTCGTGGCGGGGGAAGGCGTTCGACAACGACGCCGGCTGGCGCATCGACTACCACCTGGCCACCGAACCGCTGGCTGCGCGCGCCCGTGCGGCGCGGGTCGAGAAGCCGCCCGCCTACGCATTGCGGTGGTCCGACCACGCGCCTGTGACCGTGGAATTCGGGGACTCCGCCCTCGGACATTAGGCCCTCGCCGATCAAGCCAGGACGGCCGCAGCCTTCGGGATATCCAGGGCGGTAAGGCTATTGCCCCGCGGGTCGCCGAGCACCACCATGCTCTGGAAATACTCGATCACCCGCTTGTTCGGCACATCGAGTGCCGGCCACTGCGGCCAATCCCAGGTGTCGTTCATGAACGGCTTCATCTGATCGTGGCTGAGCACGGTCAGATGGTTGAGGTCGTGGGCGGTGGCCGCACCGTCGATCACGAGTCGACCGTTGGCCCGGTCGTGCATCCAACCGCCGTAGTGCGGTTCCATCTTCACGGTGTCGATGAAGGCGGTCTCATAGCCGTTGTCCGTCAAGAACTTCGCGTAACCGGCGTGCTCGTACTTGGTGACCATCGCCATGACGTCGGCGGCTGAACCCAGTCTGGCGGTTCGTTCGATGTCCGCCACGAGCTGGGGGCTGTACTTGTCGTCCGCGATCCACCCGACCTTGGCGCCCTGCATCGCGTAGTACAGCCCCACGCCCTGCAGATCGTGGTCCCACGCTTGGGCGTTGTTGGTCAGGCTGTTGGCGAAGGCCCACGTGCCGACGTCATCGATGGTCTTCGGCGCCAGTCCGGCGAACTGGCGCAGATTGTTGTAGGCGACAACGGCTTCGGTGGTGATGGCTGTCCGGCCACCCGCCAGGGCTTCCATGCCGGTGTGACTGCTGCCGTGGAACATGCCGAATGTCATGATGTCGGTGTACTTGCCGTTGTCGGTGGGCATGGGCATCCCCGTACCACCGCCGGTGGTGGTGCTTCCCCCGGTGGTGGTCGTTCCCCCGGTGGTCCCCCCTGATGTGGGTGCGGCACTGGGGCGATCGGTGATGATGCCCATGCCCATCGCATCGGCCAGGGTGGCACCCGAGGGATTGGACAGCATGACGTGGAAGTCCTCGCTGCCCTCGGTCAGTGAGTCGCTCTTGACCACGACGGTGATGGTCTTGCGGGTCTCACCCGGGGCGAACGTCACGGTGCCGGAAGTTCCCGTGTAGTCGCTGCCCGCCGTCGCGGTGCCATTGGAGGTCGCATACTGCACCGCGACCGACTGGGTCGACGCCGCGGTCAGGGTGACGGTGAACGACGCGACCGACGTCCCGCTTCCGCCGGTGTACTCGATCGGCGTCAGGTAGGCCATTTTGTTCTCGTTCACCGTCCGCCAGTCGTCGGCCAGAATGCCGCCCGTGTCACCGGAATTCGGATTCCACGCCCAGTATGCCCAACTCATGTCCTCGGTGCCGGCTGCAATGTCGACGGTGCCGTTGTTGTCGAAGTCGCCCGAGAGATAGGACGTGATCGCCTCGAACCAGACGGCGTCCTTCGGATCCTGCAACTTGGTGCCGAACTCCCCGATCCAGATCGGGGCGATGTTGTCCTGATAGATGTAGCCCCATGCCTGCCGGAACACGGTGGGGAGGTTGGCGCCGAAGTTGCTGGTCTGGAACCAGGTCTGGGCGAAGACGGAATTCGGATAGTCGTGCGGGGAGTAGACGACCCGATTGGCCACGTTGAGGATGATCGGCCGGTCCTTGACGCCCATCAGGTTGCCGCCCCACCAGTAGCTCTGGCCTTTGTAGGTTCCGACGCCCTCGGTGAAGATGAGCAGATCCGGGTTGACCGCCAGGACGGCGTTGCCGGCCCGTTCGGCCGCACGCGCCCAGTCGTTGGCGCCGCCACCGCCCCAGGTGCCGTTGTAGGGCTCGTTGTGCAGATCGAATCCGATGACGGTGGAGTTGCTCTTGTAGTGAGTGGCCAGCATCTGCCAGTCGGACACCCACTGGTCCTCGGTGTACTGGCTGTTGTACCAAAGGCCGTTCTCGCTGGTACCGGCACCAGCGGTACTGCGGTGGTGATCGAGCACGACCCGCATCCCCTTCTGGCCGGCATAGTCGACGACCTTGTCCATTACCTGCAGTGCGGAGAGGCCTTGGAGGTCGGGGTTCTGGTAGAAGTCGATTCCGTTGGGCTTCGCGGAGGTGTGCAGCATCTCGCTGGAGTACGGCAGCCGGATGGTGTTGAATCCCTCGACCGCCATCTGGTCGATCATGTCTTTGTAGCTGCGGGTCCAAAGGCCATGCGGTGCAAGGGTCGTGCTCTCCGCCCCGAACCAGTTGACGCTGGACAGCTGAATCGGCTTGCCCTGCGAGTCGACGATCTGGTTGCCGGAGGTGTGCAGGTAGCCGGGTGCGATTCCACCCGAGCCGGGTTCGCTCGCCGAGGCGTCGGAGATGCTCAGTCCCGGTATTGCCACGGTGTCGTCGTTGGTGATGGTGGCGGTGGCGGTGGCGCGGGACAGGGTTGCCCCGGTGGGTTTGGACAGGGCGACGGTGAAGGTTTCGGTGGGTTCGACTGCGGTGTCGCCGAGGACTTTGACCGCCAGTGTCTGGGTGGTGGTGCCGGCGGCGAAGGTCAGGGTGCCTGTGGTGGCGGTGAAGTCGGTGCCGGCGGTGGCGGTGCCGTTGGCGGTGGTGTAGCCGACGGTGATCGGGGTGGCGGCGGCCTTGGACAGGGAGACGGTGAAGTTGGCGTTGGTGGTGCCGCTGTTGCCCTCGGCGACTGCGACATCGGCGATCGAGACGGTGGGAGTGGCCGGTGGCGTTGCGGTGCCGACCGCGACACCGTTGACCTTGATGTTGGTGGGTGCCGAGCCGACGGCCCCCGGTGTGGCCTGGTAGCCAAGCGACGTGCTCTGTCCGCTGGCGACCCGGCCGTTGTACGCCATGTTGGTGATGACGTAGTGGGTTCCGACGTGGCTGGTGACTTTGCCGTTCCAGATGTTGACAATCGTTGCTGGAGAATCGAATTCAATCGTCCAACCGTTGAGTTTGGACTGGCCGGCGGTCAGGGTCAGCGCGGCGGTGTGGCCCGAACCCCAGTCGCTGCTCACGCTGTACTTCACGGTGTTGCCGGTTGTCGCCGTGGCGGCGGCGGTTGGGCTGGCCGGCACGGTGGTGGTCTGGGCCGATTGCGCCGATTCCGTGCGGCGGAACAAACCCCAGAAAAGGTCCCGCAGTGGCCTTTCGGGCGGTGCGGCGGGACCCGCCGGCACGATCCCGAGCGCGCGTAGGACGGTCTGCACCGGACGCTGGATCTGGGGCGCCGCGCGTAGGGCCGCGGCCGGCGGTGCCACAACGCTCACCACGTCAACGCTCACCACGTCAACGCTCACCAGGTCAACGCTCACCACGTCAACGCTCACCACGTCGACGCTCACCACGTCAGCGCCCACCACTTCTGACACTGCCGAGGCGACGGCGGAGGGGGCGGGGCCGGCTGTCGCGACGGCAACCGGGGCCGACGACGGTGTCGGGACGGGAGCGCTCGCAACGGCGGGCGCCAGACCACCGGTCGCTCGGCTTGACTGAGCTGCCATGGAACTCGCCCTGGGAGCGTTGGGAGGGTTCGCCGACCCGGTCGAGTGCGATTGCGCTGGTCGGGCAGCCGGCCGGTTGCTTGACGCGGCGCCTCGGGCGCGTGGGGCCGATGGGACTGTGGGCCTGTCGGCCGCTGGTCTGGGCCGGCGCGCGCGATCGTTTTCCGGTGAGTCGGTGGCCTGTGATGGGGAGGACGTTGCTGACGGAGTCCCAGGGCTGTCCTCCGGGGTGGCGTCGGCATGGGCCAATCCGGATCCGGTTGCCAGCGCGGTGCTGATACCCAGGCTCACCGCACCGGCGCCGAGCCAGGAATAAGGTTGCCGGCGCTGTTTGCGCTTTTTAGCACGCTCAGCCCGAGGGGCATTCTTTTCGCTGATAGCTGCGTTAATTCCACGTTCGGCTGCGCTCATGGCAGGCCCCTTTCGAAGGGACCAGCTTTGCTGACTCCGTGGCGAAAGTCACGCATTCGCCGGACATTCGAGGTAAGTTTCTGGTTGCTGAGGCATGGGGTGCTCGCATGCCTCGCCGCGTCCGGAGTCGGTCGTCCCCGACAGCGTCAGGGCGCCGGGCAGCCGTCCCGGTTCGGGCTCGCCATCGCCTTAGGCGCATCCTCAATCGACTGGCGCAGTACCTCGAACACCTGCGGATCCCAGGTAAGGGCAGTCTTCCAGTCCAGCTTGGCCAGGTCCGAGACGTAGATGCTGTGGGTGTCGTCGAAGATGTGGCAGCGCCGATGGGGCAGCACCGGGTCACTGATGTTCTTGGCCAGTGCGCTCTCCTCGGCGACGATCCCGTCGTTGGGCCACACCGCGGGATTCCCCGGCCCGGGCAGAGTGAACTTCTTGCCCGCGATCAGGGTCACCGGGATCTGGTCAAGCACTCCGGACTGGAACTCGTTCCAGCCGTTCTTGGTCATCAGAAACGCCTTGTTGACCTCCCGCCCCGAGCCCGAGACCAGTTGCAGCACGCGGGCTTTGAAGTCCTTCAGCGCTCCTTCGCAGAGTTTGTCGCCCTTGCATTCGGACAACTGAATCAGGTCGTTGGCATAGTCGGAGAGGTAGGAACCCTGCCATGGGGTGCCGACGGTGGTCAGTGACCGCACCTTGATCGGCGAATTGGTGGTGGCCAGGACCCGGATGGCAGCCCGCGAGAACAGTCCGCCCATCGAATGGCCGATGAAGTCGACCTCGGTGACGCCCTTCTCGCTGTGCAGCCAGTTGATGAACCGGGCCAGGTGCTCACCGGCGGTGTCGATGCTGCCGGTGGAGTTGACCGTCATGTTCTCCGGCAGCGTCAGGGGGCACACCCCGAACGCGCCGAAGCCCTGCTGGTCGACCACCTGTCCGCGGGCGTTCATCGCCGGCGCGGTGTAGACGGTGTACTTCTGGCCCAACAGGTATTCGCGCATCGCGGTGTCGGTGTTGCCGGCCGCCAGTCCGGTGGCACAGGCTTGGTCGGGCGTGGTGAACGGGCTGACGGCGTCGCCGCCGGAGACGATCACCACCGCGGCGCCCTGCGGTCGCTTGTCTCCCGAACCGGGTTTGCCCGAGCAGGAAGTCAACATCGTGATCGTCGCGATCACCGTCGCGGCCAGCGCCAGGATTTTCCGCATGACAGGCATGACAGGATTGTCCCACCATGATTCCCAGCCCCACCATGAGCCAGCAATCCCGTGTCGTTTTCTCCGGCGTGCAGCCGACATCGGACTCCCTCCATCTGGGGAACGCCCTCGGCGCGGTCAGCCAGTGGGGCCCCCTGCAGGACGATTACGAGACCTTCTTCTGCGTGGTCGACCTGCACGCCATCACCGTGCCGCAGGACCCGGCGGTGCTGCGCCGGCGCACCCTGGCCACCGCCGCGCAGTACCTGGCCTTGGGTATCGACCCGGCCCGCTCGACGATCTTCGTGCAGAGCCATGTGCCCGCACATACCGAATTGGCCTGGGTGCTCGGCTGTTTCACCGGTTTCGGGCAGGCGTCGCGGATGACGCAGTTCAAGGACAAGTCGCAGAAGCAGGGCGCGGACTCCACGACCGTGGGCCTGTTCACCTACCCGGTCCTGCAGGCCGCCGACGTGCTGCTCTACGACACCAACCTGGTTCCGGTCGGTGAGGACCAGCGTCAGCACCTGGAGTTGGCCCGCGATGTGGCACAGCGGTTCAATGCCCGTTTCCCAGACACACTCGTGGTTCCGGAGGTGATGATCGCCAAGGAGACCGCCAAGATCTACGACCTGGCCGAGCCCACCGCGAAGATGAGTAAGTCGGCGGGCACCGACGCCGGTCTGATCAATCTGCTCGACGATCCAAAGCGGTCGGCGAAGAAGATCCGCTCGGCCGTCACCGACAGCGATCGGGAGATCCGGTTCGACCCTGAGAACAAACCCGGCGTCTCCAACCTGCTATCCATCCAGTCCGCCGTCACGGGCACGCCAGTCGAGTCGCTCGTCGCCGGTTACCAGGGCCGCGGCTACGGAGATCTGAAGTCCGACACCGCCGATGCCGTCGTCGAGTACGTGACCCCGATCAAGGCGACGGTGGACGAACTCCTCGCCGACCCCGCCGAGTTGCAGGCCATCCTCGCCCGTGGCGCCGAACGCGCACGCGAGGTGGCCGGTGCGACGTTGGGCCGGGTGTACGAGCGACTGGGTTTCCTGCCCTCGACATGAAGGATCGGCTGAACGAACTGCGGGCTCGTTTCCCGTGGTTGGACCACGTCATCCGCGCCCAACAGCGCTACGACTTCGCAAAAGGTGACTTCTGCGCCGCCGCCGTCACGTACTACACGATCTTCGCGCTGTTTCCGCTGCTGATGGTGGGCTTCGCCGTCGTCGGGTTCGTCCTGGCCAGCCGCCCCGCACTGCTGGCCGAGATCGACAACCGGGTCAAGGGCGCCGTGTCCGGCGACTTCGCAAACCAATTGCTCAGCCTGATGGACGCGGCCATCGACTCCCGGACCTCGGTGGGGCTGATCGGCCTGGGCACCGCGCTGTGGGCCGGATTGACCTGGATGAGCCATCTACGGGGTGCGCTGACGCAGATGTGGAACCCCGACACCGCCCCCACCCAGGATTTCGTGGCCGGCAAGATCTCCGATCTCGGCGCCCTGGTGTCGACGTTCGTCGCCAGCCTGCTGACCTTCGGGCTCACCTGGCTGGCCAGCGGGCCGCTGAACCTCGCCGGCGCACTGCGCGGGGCGTCGCTGGTGATGTCGATCCTGGTGGCTTGGTTGATGTTCACCTGGATGATGGCGCGGTTGCCACGCGAGCAGGTGAGCATGCGCCGCGCCGCAGCGGCAGGATTGCTGGCCGCGGTGGTGTTCGAGGCGTTCAAGCAGGTGGCATCGGTGTATCTGCGGGTGGTGATGCACGGCCCGGCCGGTACCACCTTCGGTCCGGTGTTCGGCCTGATGGTGTTCGCTTACATCACGGCCCGACTGATTTTGTTCGCCACCGCCTGGGCGGCGACGGCGGGACCGGTGACGAGCGATCCGGTTATCGCGCCCGGGCCCGCTGATTCAGCGACCGGGCAGCCAGCATCAAGCTGAACACCACGACGGTGCCGACCACCGCGACCCCGATCCGGATCGGCAGCGCGTCGGCGGACAGGATCGGCCCCGCGGCGACGTTGGTGGTGTCGGGCCGGGCCGGGGTCACCGACGGATCCGGCTCGATGAGGGTGCCGACCCGGGTTCCGGGTGCGGTGGCGAACCCGTAGTCGAGCAGGTGTGCGGCCTGTTCCCACGGTGCGATCGGTTCGCGGCTGCCCTTGAGCAGGACGCTCACCAGCCGGCGGCCGTCATGGTTTGCTGCGCCGACGAAGGTCTGTCCGGCGTCGTCGGTGTAGCCGGTCTTGCCCCCCATCGCACCCGGGTAGTTGAGCAACAGCTTGTTGTCGTTCTCAAGTTCGTAACCGGGGTGATCGCCGTTCTCGCCCGGCTTGGCCGGATGGCCGGGGAAGTTGTAGGTGCGGGTGGCCACGATGTCGGCGAAGGTCGGGTTGGCGTAGGCGTACCGGAAGAACAGGCCTATGTCGTAGGCCGAGGTGCTCATGCCGGGCCCGTCCAGTCCGGACGGTGTGGCGACCCGGGTGTCGTGACCGCCGAGCTTGCTGGCCAGCGTGTTGATCTTGGCCATCGCCACGTCCATTGCGATTCCCGGGTCGCTGCGCTCCTGCCCTCCGGAACCGCCCAGCGCCATGGCTAGCGCATGGGCGGCGTCGTTGCCGGAGTGCATGAGTAGGCCGTGCAGCAGGTCGTTGACGGTGTAGCGGCCGCCGACGTCGACGCCGACCTTGGTGCCCTCGGCCTCGGCGTCGGCCTGGGTGCCCTCGATGATCCTGTTCAGCGGCAGTTCGTTGATGGACTGCATGGCCAGCAGCACCTTGATGACGCTGGCCGGGCGGTGCCTGCCGTGCGGGTCGCGAGCTGCGATGACATCCCCTGTGTCCAGGTCGGCAACCAGCCAGGCCTCGGCGGAGACGTCCGCCGGAACCGGGGGAGTGCCTGCCGCGGTGACCACGCCACACCCGGCGAGCGCATCTCCGCCGAGCGGGCTGGCGGGGACGGCCAACGGCTGCGGCGGGTCGCCCGCGGTCGGCACCTCCGAGGAGTCGACGGCCGGCGGCGTGGACACCTTGTACGGGCAGGTGCTTGGATCAGGACCGGGGCTGGGCTCGGCGGCGGCCAAGCCCGGGGCCCCGGCCAGGAACAGCACCGTCGTCAGGGCAGCGGCCCGCGCGGCCATCCGTGTGGTCCCCATGGAGGCAGGCTAGGTGATCCGGGCACCGATTCCGCGGAGGCCGCGCTGTGACGGGTGGGATTACCGGGGCTTAAGTCCGGGCATCGGCCCAGGCGTCCCCGCGGGTCTGCAGCTGATCCCAGGCCCGGGTCAGGACCCCGCGCAGGATCCCCTCTAGCTCGTCGAACACCGCCTGATCGCTGATCAGCGGCGGCGCCAGTTGAATCACCGAGTCGCCGCGGTCGTCGGCCCGGCAGTACAGCCCGGCCTCGAACAGTTCGACGGAAAGGAAGCTGCGCAGCAGCCATTCGCTGAGTTCATCGTCGAGGACTTCCTTGGTGGCCTTGTCCTTGACCAGTTCGATCCCGTAGAAAAATCCCTCGCCCCGGACATCACCGACGATGGGCAGATCGAGCAGCCGTTCCAGGGTGGTCCGGAATTCCGGCGCAGTGTGCTTTACGTGCTCGGTGATGCCTTCGCGCTCGAAGATGTCGAGGTTGGCCAGCGCCACCGCCGACGACACCGGGTGTCCCCCGAAGGTGAAGCCGTGGGCAAAAGCCGTGATGCCGTCGTTGAACGGCTCGAACAGCCGATCGGAGGCGATCATCGCGCCGATCGGGGCGTAGCCCGAACTCATGCCCTTGGCGCAGGTGATGATGTCCGGTACGTAGCCGAAGTCGTTGCAGGCGAATATTGAACCGATCCGGCCGAACGCGCAGATGGTCTCGTCCGACACCAGCAGAACGTCGTACTCGTCGCAGATTTCGCGGACCCGCTCGAAGTAGCCGGGAGGCGGTGGGAAGCAGCCGCCGGCGTTCTGCACAGGCTCGAGGAACACCGCGGCGACGGAGTCCGGACCTTCGAACTCGATGGCCTCGGCGATCCGGTTGGCGGCCCACTGCCCGAATTCTTTGATGTCGGTGTTGTGGCCCTCGGGTGCTCGATACCAGTTGGTGTTGGGCACCCGGAAGCCGCCAGGGGTGATCGGCTCGAAAGGAACCTTGAAAGTGGGCAGGCCGGTGATGGCCAGCGCG
>CAIOYU010000408.1 GCA_903862565.1 uncultured Actinomycetes bacterium
CACCCCTCATTCGGACGCGGGAAACTGACACGGACGCGCTGAGCGCGGGATACATGCGTCCAGTCACGTTCAACATGTATCGGGAGTACCTCACCGGTTCGGTCGTGATTCCCGGCGTTGCTCAGGGAGCTTTGACCCCCCAACAGGCGATCGTCTACTCCCAACCCATTCTGGAAGACATGTGGAAAAACGTGCAGCAGATGCGCAAGACCAACCAACCGATTCCTGACGCCACGCCGCGTGCGGACATGCCCCAGCCTGAAGATAACGACTACGAGCGGTACTTCCCAGAACTCGACACCGGCAACGTGATCTACAGCCTGCCGACGATCAGCGCCTTGGGATGAGCCGGCGGCAGCAGGAACGGGACTCTTCGATAGCGAGGGGAATACTCGTGTCAGCAAAGAATCAACCGCGCAACGCCCACCGCCGTCGCGGCGTGCTGCCGGTGGTGATCTGGTTGCAGGCCGGGGCAGTCGCGGGCGCGATCGGGATGTCCCTGGGCAGCGCGCCGGTGGCCGCGGCCGACGACAACGGGTCGACGGTCTCGACCCACTCCAACGACACCGCCCGACCCCCGGCCGCGCACCGGCGTTCCGCCCAGACCCGTCCGGCGAGGGCGGCTTCGGCCGAGCCTGCCGAGTCCCCCCCCATCCAGGCCCGCTCCCGCCGGTCGAGTAGGGCCGAGGCTCCCGCTGTCACCAACCACCAGGACTCCGACATTCCGGATTCGGTCACCCACCCCGTGCCCGCCCCGGCCGCCTCGGTGCGTGCGCCGGCCGCTGCGAGATCGTCCCAGGGCGCTGCGGCCGTCACGCAGGCGGCCGTCACGCCCGCCTTGTCATCCCCCGCGAGTGCCTCGGTGCCCATCGTCGTGACGGCAACACCGACACCGGTTGCCACCATTCGGGTCTCGACACCGCAACCGGCCTCTTCGCCGGTGCCTCGGTGGCTGACACCCGGCCCTCTGCCAGCGCCGGCCGCCAAGGCCGGCTCGGTGACGGCCACCCCCACAGCGAAGCTCGCCGCCGACAGGCAGAACCTCCTCGGAGCGCTGTCGGGCCGGCTTCCCGCCGGACAGCTCCAGGACCTACTGGCCGGAGCGATGCTGCTGGCCAGACGCAACGGGCTGGGCACTGGCGTCGCGTCGCCCAGCGAGGCGGTGATCACGAGGTCGCTGACTACACCGCCGCAGGCCGTCACCGACCCCTCGATACGGCTGGCGATCCTCGGAGATGCCGGCAACTCCTACACCAATGGCACCAACTTCTATTACTCCCCCGGCACCTACCGGCGCTACGACATCGGAGCCAGCGGCCCGTTGCAGCAGGCCGTGGCGGAGATGATGCGCAGCTGGAATCCGACCGACGTGATCCAACTCGGTGATGCGAGCTACAACTCCGCCTCCAGCACCCTGTTGGACTACAACATCGGCCAGTACTACAACAACTGGATTCACCCCTACGCCCCACCGGCCTACACCCAGCCCGGCTCGATCTACACCGATGACACCCTCGGCGGCGTCACCGCGGTACCGGGCAAGACGCAGTGGCCCTACAACATCTACAACTACCCCGCCGGCTTTCCCAACCCCGCCGATCCCAGCAAGCCTGGCGGCAGCGCCGATGGGGTGAATCACTACTTCGCAGTGCCGGGCAATCACGACGAAGCCGAAATTTTGGGAACCTACAACGACGCCAGCGTCGATCAGGTCGACTTCGGCAGGGACTACATCGGGGCACCCATTGGCCCGGACGCCTATGACTATGAGAACAACATCAAGAACACCCCCACCGACACCACGGGGAAGATCGACGCGAAGACGGGGAGCAATCAAAGCTTCCTCGATTACCACGCCTATCTCGGTGCCGGAAACCCTGGCAACCTCACGCCCGGCAGCCTCAACATCGGCAAACTGGATCCCAACGGCTACGGCATCTACTACGGCGTCGATCTCGGCGATGCGGGCGCCGGACGACCGCTCATCCATCTGACGATCATCGACACCAGCCGTCTGCTCACCGACGCCGGCTTCTACAGGTTCAACTTCGCCCCCAACAGCGGCAACAAAATCATTGACCCCAATACCGGCAAAGAGGCCACAACTCTCACCAAGAACCTCAACTACGATGTCCGCAACCCCAACCTGACCGCGTCCCAGGCCTGGTTCCAGGACCCCAACACGCCACTCGACGCGCCCTCCATCGGCCGGGAAATGTTCCTGTGGGCCAAGGATGATCTGCAAAACTCCGACGCGGTCTGGAACATCGTGATGGGCCACCATCCCGCATATCACGTCGGCAATACCGATAACTCCGCCGAAGACAGCTACACGAGCAACCCCGCGATTCTGGACTTTCTCCAAGGGCTGCAGGACGACGCCGGTGCACCCATGTTCGCCGCCTACATGAACGGCCACAGTCACGCGTACTCGCGGGTGCTGGAGATGACGCCGTCGGCTGATGGCATCGGCACCGGAATCCCCTTTTTCACGATCGGCAACGGCGGGAAGACGCTCGATTCGCTCAACCTGGCCCCGTACGGCACCGACGTGCTGTCGCCGATCAACTTCGCCAACCTCGTCGGCGCCACGAAGGACGGCGCGCCCCTCTACAACTACGACATCAATAAGTACGGCACTACCGCGGATCCGAACTCGGAGGCCTCAGCTTTGGCCGCGTATCAGGCGGGCGACCCCACGAGCGTCGGGGTGAGCGGCTACTACGGCTACAGCAAATACAACTGGCCGGTGGGAACCGGCTACGACCCCAAGGGGAAACCCGCCGCGCTGACGATCACCAGCCTCACGATCGATCCGATCACCGGGAAGGCCAAGACCTTCGACCTCAACCAGCCCACCTACCTGAACCTGCTCAATCCCAGCCAGGCCGATCTCTCCGGCTTGTACGGATTCGGCTCCGGCGCCGCCCAACTCGATGCCGGCGACGGCTACATGATGGTGCACTACAAGACAGCCCAGCCGGTCGATCCGGCCATCGCACTAATCGGCCACAGCCAGGGTGTCACCAGCTTCGATCCCAGCACCCTGTTCTACAACCAGTGGTCGCCCAGCAGCGCCAAAGCCGAAGACCTTGGCATGTTCAGCTTCGACATCGACGACAACGGCTCGCTCCAGAATGTCCAACTGGTCAGCAAGGGGAACGGATATTTCGAGTCCGGCCAGGCGGCAAGCAGCTATCTGGATTCGACTCAGGACTTCGAGATCCTTGGCAACAACCCCCAGAATCCGCTCGGATTCGTCAATTCCGATCCGACCCGGGCCGTGGTGCAGCTGAGCTTCAGCGGCGGGCAGTTGACCGGGGTGACCCTGGTGGACAAGGGATCCGGTTACGACCAGGTCGCCAATGCGATCCTGCAATGCAACACCTGTGGCTCCAACACCATCACCGCCAAACCTGGAATCAACAACTCGCTGCTGGTCGGCATCAACATCGACATGGAAGCCCAGTACACCTTGGCCGCCAGCCGCCCCACCGGTTCTGAGCCCTACCAGGACTGGTATCTGATGACCGACACCGGCGTGGCCGGCGGCAGCTCACGAGCGGACGGGGCCTTCGGTGCGGTGGATCTCTCGCTGCTGCCAGCCTCGGAGCAGGCCCGCGATCTTCTCGCGACGACATCACTTACCACCGGCTACACCGGGAAAGGCCCTCAGCAGAAGTACTCAGCACCCCAGGCCGGCGATCTGACCCTGATTGACTCGCTCGGCCAGGAGGTGGGTACGGCCACCGTCGCGGCCGGGACAGCCAAGGTGACACTGAACCAACTAGCCGCCCCGGGCCCGCTGCGACTGAAGTTCAGCGGCGATGCCGCATCCAGCTATCAGGTCAACTTCCGTGGCATCAATCTGGCCGACAACGCCCAAATTGATCTGAACTACGGCACCTGGACAGGCCCGGTTGCACAGCAGGGATCGCAACTGGTGTTCTCGCAGGCGCAGACGGTGCAGGTCATACGCACCGACAGCGGGCCTGGCCTGGCGACGTTCGGAGTCAACGACGGTGGCAGGTCAAAGATGTTGGCGCTCTGGACGATTGGCGCCAGGCAGGGGGCGATTCAGGCCGAGGATCTGTTCCTCAACGATCAGAGCCTCAACTGGGAGAGCACCGAAGGCCGCTCCCTGGGCGGGGGCGGATCGGCCCGGGTAGGCGCCGGCAACTGGACGCCTACCGCCCGGCTCAATGGCCGCGACCTGAAACTGGTGAGCCTTCAGGTGACCGCGAATGGAGCCCTAGCCCGCTTCGCGGCCGGCAACCCCGATGACCCCAACGATGACGTGCTCGCCAGCTTCACTCTGCCCGGCATCGGCACCACCACGAATGCCC
The DNA here is from genome assembly GCA_903862565.1 of uncultured Actinomycetes bacterium. Classification (GTDB taxonomy): domain Bacteria; phylum Actinomycetota; class Actinomycetes; order Mycobacteriales; family Mycobacteriaceae; genus Mycobacterium. The sequence goes on from CAIOYU010000408.1 coordinate 4,347, forward strand.
AGAGCGCTGTGCTCACCGTTCGGCGGTTGTCCGGCCGGCCGGACGGCTTGGCGCTCTACGAGGCCGATCCGGTGACCGGCGCCGTTGTCGACAGCAAGGGACGAACCTGGAAGCCTGGGCAGGTCGGCTACCTGAGTGCCGCACTGGACAACGCGAAACACCTCGGTCTACTGCTCAAGCCCACGGACATGCCGGACTACGGGCAGACGGTCGAGCGAACCGACCTGCCGCTGGACCTCAACCGCAACTACGGGACGCTGCTGCTGGTGAACGGCAGCGAGCACAACCTGATCAGCTCCTACGCCGCGGCCAATCCATTCCGGACGAACCAGGCGCTGAGCCTGGTCGCCCCCGACCGCGGCGTGAGCTTCAGCTTCGAGGACAAGCTCCCCTGGCAGTGGGGTTACGACCGCGATTTCAACGATGTGATCGTCACCCTCACCCCCGCGGCGCCGACGCTGAGCGGGTTCGGCATTGCGCCGGCCGCTGCCCAGTCGGCGCTGGCCGACAGTGGTGCCGCCGCACCGGCGCAGAGCACGTCGGCTCGCTCCGCGAGCACGTCGTCCCGCGCTGCGGTCCGGTCCGTGGGTCATCGGCAATCGAGCAGGGCGGTGTAGGAGCGAGTCGAAGCGCCACGAGTGATGCCGCGGCGATTGCACGAAGAACAGCGTTAAACCTGCTGCGAGCAACGCGAAGAATGTCGCCCTTCCAACATGATCGAACCCCGTCGTCGGACTAGCGCTGTGGCGCGGATCTCACGCTGGCGGCTGCCCGCCTCGCACTGGCGTCCCGTGGCGGATCGTTCTTGGTTTGGTTGGAGCCGACGATGATGGCTCGCCGACCATTGCCGGGCCCGGCCTCGGCAGTGCTGGTGTCGCCGAAGACTCGGGCGGTATTGAAGTTTCCCTGACCGG
>CAIOYU010000409.1 GCA_903862565.1 uncultured Actinomycetes bacterium
CCGGCCAGGTCCGTGGCCAGCACGATGCTGCCGTCGTCGTGGTGTCCGATCATCCAGCGCAGTCGAGGTTCCTGGCGCGCCACCGCTTCAAGCAGTCCGCGTAAGCGCTGATCGGCTATCACCGCCGGTTCGGCCGAAGGACATGTGGCTGCAGGGGATGTGACTGTGCCTGCCGCGGCGATCACCGTCGGGCGGTTCGGGTGCCGGGTGACCGCAGGCTGCCGGAGTGCTTGATGCATGACCGCCGAACCGGCGGCAGCGGAAACCGGTTGAGCCCTAACAGATGTACCCGCAGCGGGGGACGCACGGACGTCGGCTCCGGGCCTGGTGGGCGAGAGGACTGCCTCGACCTCGCGGCGGACTGCCGCGGAATGCGTGGCGCTGTATGGCCTGTGGAGGTCCACGCCCTGGGCCGCGGCGAATTCGCGGGCCGAGTGGCCACCGCGGGAGTGATCGAGCACCGATTGGATCGAGCCCAGCATCTCCTGGCTGCAGGCAGCGGCCCTGATGTTCGCCTCGGTCTGCGCCTGCGCCACCAGGTGAGCGATCCGGGCAACCTGGTCGTGCCGGTGCTGCTTCGAATCGAGGATCGCCTGGATTCCTCCGGTGCCCCGTTCGGCGATCTCAGAGAGTTGGGCGCGGAACTCGGTTGCCATCGCATGCGCCCGTTCGAGAGCGGCCTTCCGGGTGAGGTTCTTCTCGGCGACGGTTCGCGCCTGCGCTTCCCCTGCCGCGAACGTGTCGCGGGCGTCCTGTGCCGTCGTTCCCTCCTGGACCCCCAGCACCGTCTGCGATGTCGAGCGCAGCGACTCCGCGTACGAGTCGAACGCTATGCCGATGGCATGCCGATTCCGGGCGGCGGTGGCAAGGGTCTCAAGAGTGGAGGAATCCGGCCAGTGCGCACCGATCAGGAGGGCTGTCCAGGGTCCGTATGGCATGGGCGGCGATGCTATGAGCCGATCCCGGGTCGCGCTATTCACCAAACCGTGGCTCAACCTTGACTTGACCCCTGCTTCACGGCGCAGGGACGATGACCTGATGCGCCGAATACTGCGTTCACTGTGTGCTGCCGGCGCCGCTGCGGTGATGACCGTTGCCGCGGCGCCGAACGCCGGCGCCGCCCCGCCGTGGTTCCAGGCCAAGGTCGGCAATTCCAACCAGGTTCTGTCGGTGGTGAGCACGGGCGGGTCGACGGCCAAGATGGACGTCTGGCAGCGCAGTGCCACCGGTTGGCAACCGGTCGGCACCGGAATTCCGGTTCACGTCGGCGAAGCCGGGATGGCACCCGAGGCCCGGGACGCCGTCCCCGCCACGCCGATGGGCGTCTACTCCCTGGACTTCGCGTTCGGCACCCAGCCCAGCCCCGGTGGCGGCCTCAAATACGTCCAGACCACCCCGGACTACTGGTGGTCCGCCGAAGGGCCGACCTACAACACCATGCAGGTGTGTAAGCAGGCCGATTGTCCGTTCGACACCTCACCGGCCAGTGGCACCGAGAACCTCTACATCCCGGCCTACGCCCACGCCCTGGTGATGGGCGTCAACAAGGAACGGATACCCGGCCACGGTGGAGCCTTCTTCGTCCACACCACCAACGGCGGTGCCACCGCGGGCTGCGTGGGCGTGGACGACGCCACGCTGGTCAAGATCATCAAGTGGCTGCAACCCGGCGCGGTGATCGCGATCGCCCAGTAGTTTCCGGTCAGGCCAGAGCGGATCCCGGCGTCAGGGTGAAGTTGGTGCCGGCCAGGGACTGCGTGGCCTCGTAGGTCCGCTCGTAGCCGGTGGCGCAGATTTTCCAGCCGTCTGCGGTCTTGCGGTACCGGTCCCGGTAGAACGCCGACCCGAACAGCATGAAGTTGTGCTCGGGGACGATGACACGGTCCTGCAGGTACCACGTGCCCTCGGCCTCGTCGCTGTCGTCGAGGGTGATCTCCGGGTGGCCGACGCGGTGCTCGGTGATGACGCCTGCCGGCAGTGCGGTCCGCATGAACGCCACCAGGTCGTCGCGATTGGTGAAGTGCAATGTCTTCCCCATCGACGACCCGTAGTCGCCGGCGATGTCCTCGGTGAGGGTGTCGGCGAGGTCGTCCCAGTGCTTCGTGTCCAGCGCCCGCAGGTATCGGTACTTGACCCGCTTGATCGCCTCGATGGTTTCCAAGTCGGTGGTTCCCAGGTAGGCCATGGCTCATTTCAACACAGGCCGGGATGCTGCGTGGACGTTCACGCGCTGGCGGCAGCGACCGCCAAGTGGGTTCCGGCCAAGTGGGTTTCGGCCAAGTGGGTCTCGACGATGGCCTTCACGTTTCGGAGGCACTTGCCACAATCGAGGCCGGCGCCGCATGCCGCGGCGACCTGCTTGCAGTTGGACGCTCCTCCTGCGACAGCGTCGGCGACCATCTTGCAGGTCGCTCCGCTGCAAAGGCACACATACATTCGGCGAACCTCACTGGGTGGACGGACAGGCGAACGCCATCAACTTAAGTTAGGCTACCCTTAATAGACAACTGTCCCGACACGAGAGGTTCGCAAATGCAGGGTGACGCCGATGTTCTTCGTCTGCTCAACGAACAACTCACCAGCGAGCTCACCGCCATCAATCAGTACTTTCTGCACTCCAAGATGCAGGAGAGCTGGGGATTCTCCGAGATCGCCAAGCACACGCGTGCAGAGTCGATGGAAGAGATGGTTCACGCGGAGCGGATCACCGATCGCATACTGCTGCTTGACGGCCTGCCCAACTATCAGCGGCTGGGAACGCTGCGCATCGGGCAGACCCTGCGCGAGCAGTTCGAATCCGATCTGGCAATCGAGCACGAGGTGGTGGCCCGCCTCAAGCCGGGCATCGTCATGTGCCGGGAGAAGCAGGACTCGACCACGGCGATGCTGTTCGAGCAGATCCTCGCCGACGAGGAGCACCACATCGACTATCTCGAGACGCAGCTTCAGTTGATGGACAAGTTGGGTGAGGAGTTGTACTGCGCGCAGTGCGTGTCACGGCCGCCCGCGTAGAAGGCCGGCTGCCGGTTCCATACGAGTAGGTTTCGGGGGGTGGACCTGCCTCCGAGTCGTTACGCCGATTTGTCCCGTGCGCAACTGGCTGTCCTGGTTCCGGAACTGCTGCTCATCGGCCAGCTCATCGACCGGTCGGGAATGGCTTGGTGCATAGCATCTTTCGGCCGCGACGAGATGCTGCGCATCGCCATCGAGGAGTGGGCCGGATCCAGCCCGATCTATACCCGGCGAATGCAGCGTGCTCTCAAATACGAGGGTGACGACGTCATCACCATCTTCAAGGGCCTCCAACTCGACATCGGCGCCCCACCGCAGTTCATGGACTTCCGATTCACCGTTCACGACCGCTGGCACGGCGAGTTCCACCTCGACCACTGCGGCGCACTGCTCGATGTCGAACCGATGGGCCCGGACTACGTGACCGGCATGTGCCACGACATCGAGGATCCGACGTTCGATGCCACCGCGGTGGCCACCAACCCGCGAGCGCAGGTGCGCCCCATCCACCGCCCGCCTCGCAGCCCTGCCGACCGGCATCCGCACTGCGCCTGGACTGTGTCCATTGACGAATCCAACCCGATCGCGCACCCCATCCCCGCGCTGGCCGTTGTGGCCGCGACGAGGGCCGCGAACTGGGAGTTGACCCCGATCGACGCGGATGACGACGGTGCCGCCGACTATGCGGGTCCGCTGCTGTCCGACGTCGACTTCGGGGCCTTCTCCCACTCCGCACTGGTGCGCATCGCCGACGAGGTCTGCCTGCAGATGCATCTGCTGAACCTGTCTTTCGGTCTCGCGGTGCGCTCGAGGGCAGGGGATGACGCCGGGCTCGCAACCTCTATCCGCACCAAACAACTCACCGGAATCGCCGGGGTGGCCGCCGAACGGATTCGTCGGGCGTTGCGACTTCCGGCCGACGCCGTCGGACTTGCCCGAGTGCTGGCACTGCATCCCCTTCTGAACCCGGCCGGGTATGTCGAATCGCGGACCGACGGCACCCGACTGCAGGTGACCCCTTCACCGGCACACGACGATGGCGCCTGGATCGCGTTGTGCGGCAAAGACTCTCCGCAGCCACTCCAGGCCATTGCCGCTGCGGTCGACCCGCACCTGCGAGTCGACATCAGCGGAACCCCAACGGCCTGGACCGCGGAGTTCACCCGCGCCGACACCGCGCTACCGGACTCCGTGGAGGTCCAGGTCACCAAGGTGAGCCGTGGAGCGTCCTTCGAGTTCCAGCCGCGCCGATCGCTGCCCCTGACGGTTCTCTGACGACCGATCGGACCGGTTGACTGTCGGGCCAGTTGACTGTCGGGCCATTGGGGGACAAGGGATTCCCTCGGCCGATCCTCCGATCGGATGACGGAATCCGATCCGGGCCGGGCGCACGATTCATGTATCGAGGTTCCCTCAACCGGAGGGCCAAGACAGAGAAGGAGTGATTGCGATGACGAAGATGACGGCAAAGATGACCAAGCGGGCCGGCGTTCTGGCCCTCGTCTCGGCGGCGGGCATGCTGACGCTGGGGATCGGAGCGGCGCCGGCGGCGAGCGCCGCTGACGGGTGTGGCTTCGGCTTCCATGAGGCCGACGGCCGGTGCGAGGTGAACCTGCCCGGTCCCGGTGCGCGCTTCGATCCGGCGAACCCGGGCTGTTGGTACAACGACAACAACGAC
>CAIOYU010000410.1 GCA_903862565.1 uncultured Actinomycetes bacterium
GTCAGTGCCTCGATGACCGCCTGCTGGCGTTCGTTGGTCTGGTTCATCGCGGCGGTGACATCGGGGGCGACGACCTCGATCGCGACGTCCGCGGTCAGAGTGTCGGGCACGCCCTGCACCTGACCGGAGCCGACGACGGTGACCTGCCGCGGATTCGCCTGCACAGGCGGGGCGGAGTCACATCCGGCCACCATCACGGCCGCCAATCCCGCTGCGGCGCCGGCCAGTACCCGAGTTCTGAGCATGACCAACGGTAGCGGTGGAATCGCCCGGATCGGCGCCGAGCGCCTAACTCCAGTTCAGCTGGGAGAGGAAGGCCAGAAGTTCGGAGTTGACGTCATCCGGGCGCTCCTGCGGGAGCCAGTGTCCGGCACCATCGAGCATCACCTGCCGGTACTGGCCCTTCGCGACTTCCCCGGCGCGGTCAACGGCTGTGAATCTCAACACCGGATCCTCGGTGCCGCCGATGAACAGCCCCGGCGCCGCGATCGTCGCGGCCGCCGGGCGGGCCATGATCTGCCAGTTCCGGTCGAAGTTCCGATACCAGTTCAGCGCGCCGGTGAATCCGGTGCGGGTGAACTCCGCCACATAGGTGTCGAGATCCCCCGAGCTCAGCCATTCCGGCAGCCCGTCCGGTTCGGACAATCGTTCGACCAGTCCCTCCGGCCCCGGTGCCAGCATCCGCAACGCGGAGGCCTCATCCCCGATGGTGCCCATGCCGGTCAGCATGCGCCGCATGGTCCGGCGCGGGTCGGCGGCCAGGTCGGCGTCGGCGATCCCGGCCTGCTGGAAGTACAGGATGTAGAAGAAGTTGTCCCCGAAGATCCGGCGGAACGCTTCGGTCGGCGGGGTGCGCGGGCGGGGCATCGGCGGCACGCTGAGCCCCGCCACGGCCGCGACCCGGTCCGGGTGCAGAAGCGGCATGCTCCAGGCCACCACGGCTCCCCAGTCGTGGCCGACGATCGCGGCGCGTTGCGCTTGGGCGAGGTCGATCAGCCCGACCAGGTCGCCGGTCAACGCGGCGATGTCGTAGGACTCGACGGCGTCGGGCCGCGATGATCCCCCGTACCCGCGCTGGTCCGGTGCCAGCACGTGATAGCCCGCGGCGGCCAGGGCGGGAATCTGATGGCGCCAGGAGAAGGCCAGTTCGGGAAACCCGTGGGCGAGGATGACCAGCGGACCGTCAGGTGGCCCGGCTTCGAGAACCCGCAGGCTCACCCCGTTTACGTCGCAGTATCGCGCGCCGGCAGTGGCAATCTTTTCCATCGCCACCCAGCCAAGCACAGCCGGTTGGAAACCATGGGGCACTTCCCCACGTTGGAGTAGCGGTAGCCTGAGACACGGCAGGCAGCGCACACGGAAGGACTGGGCCCATGAGGGCCGATGTTTGATGAACCGGAAATCCGTTATCCGTACGCTCACGGTGATCGCCGCCGTCTTGCTGGTCGGCTGGATGTTTTTCTTCTTCAGCGACGACAGCCGCGGTTTCAAGCCCGTCGACACCTCGGTGGCGGTGGCCCAGATCAAGGCCGACAACGTCAAAACCGCGCAGATCGACGACCGTGAGCAGCAGCTCCGGCTCGAACTGAAGAGCGGCAACGGCGACACCGGCAATGCCAACAAGGTCATCGCCAAGTACCCGACCGGGTACGCGGTCCCGCTGTTCGAGTCGCTGAACGCCAAGAACATCAAGACCAACACCGCGGTCAACCAGCCCAGCGTGCTGGGTTCGCTGCTGGTCTACATGCTGCCGCTGATCCTGCTGGTCGGCCTGTTCATGCTTTTCTCGCGCATGCAGACCGGCGGCCGGATGGGCTTCGGTTTCGGTAAGTCCAAGGCCAAGCTGCTGTCCAAAGACATGCCGCAGACCACCTTCGCCGATGTCGCCGGCGCCGACGAGGCGGTCGAAGAGCTCTACGAGATCAAGGATTTCCTGCAGAACCCGGCGCGCTACCAGGCGCTCGGCGCCAAGATTCCCAAGGGCGTGCTGCTCTACGGCCCGCCCGGCACCGGTAAGACGCTGCTGGCCCGCGCAGTGGCCGGCGAGGCCGGCGTGCCGTTCTTCACCATCTCCGGCTCGGACTTCGTGGAGATGTTCGTCGGCGTCGGCGCCTCCCGGGTGCGCGACCTTTTCGAACAGGCCAAGCAGAACTCGCCGTGCCTCATCTTCGTCGACGAGATCGACGCCGTCGGCCGCCTGCCCGGCGCCGGTCTGGGAGGCGGCCACGACGAGCGCGAACAGACACTCAACCAGCTTCTGGTGGAGATGGACGGCTTCGGCGAACGGCAGGGCGTCATCCTCATCGCGGCCACCAACCGTCCCGACATCCTCGACCCGGCGCTGCTGCGTCCGGGCCGCTTCGACCGCCAGATCCCGGTGTCCAGCCCCGACCTGGCCGGCCGCAAGGCGGTGCTGAGGGTGCACTCCCAGGGCAAGCCGCTGTCGCCGGACGCCGACCTGGACGGCCTGGCCAAGCGCACCGTCGGCATGTCGGGGGCCGACCTGGCCAACGTCATCAACGAAGCCGCGCTGCTGACCGCCCGGGAGAACGGAACGATCATCACCGGCGCCGCTCTGGAGGAGGCCGTCGATCGCGTCATCGGCGGCCCGCGCCGCAAGGGCAAGATCATCAGCGAGCTGGAGAAGAAGATCACCGCCTACCACGAGGGCGGTCACACCCTGGCGGCGTGGGCGATGCAGGACATCGAACCCATCTACAAGGTGACGATCCTGGCCCGCGGCCGCACCGGCGGCCACGCGGTGTCGGTTCCCGAGGACGACAAGGGATTGATGACCCGCTCGGAGATGATCGCCCGACTGGTCTTCGCCATGGGTGGCCGGGCCGCCGAGGAGCTGGTTTTCCGCGAGCCCACCACCGGCGCCGTCTCCGACATCGAGCAGGCCACCAAGATCGCCCGCGCGATGGTCACCGAGTACGGCATGAGCCCCAAACTGGGTGCCGTCCGTTACGGCACAGAACATGGCGACCCGTTCCTGGGCCGCACGATGGGCACGCAGGCCGACTACAGCCACGAAGTCGCCCGCGACATCGACGACGAGGTCCGCAAGCTGATCGAGTCCGCGCATACCGAGGCCTGGTCGATTCTCACCGAGTACCGCGACGTGCTCGACGTGCTGGCGGGTGAGCTTCTGGAGAAGGAGACGCTGCACCGCGCCGAGCTCGAGGTGATCTTCGCCAACGTTCGCAAGCGGCCGCGCCTGACCGGCTTCGAGGACTTCGGCGGGCGGGTCCCGTCGGACAAGCCACCCATCAAGACCCCGGGTGAACTCGCCATCGAGCGGGGCGAGCCGTGGCCGCGGCCGATGCCCGAGCCTGAGTTCAAGAAGGCGATCGCCGCCGCCAGCGCCGCGGCGGCCGCAGCTCAGCCGCCCAACGGCGCGAACGGTAACGGCTACCAGCACGGCGCCCCGCAGGCGCCCCAGAACCAGCCCGATTACGGTGCTCCGGCCGGATGGCACGCACCCGGCTGGCCGCCCCCGCCGCATCAGCAACCGCAGGGCCACTGGTATCCGCCCCCGCAGGGCTGGGGACAGCCGCATCCGTACCCTGCGCAACCCATCCCCCAGCCGCAGCAGCAGCACCCCCCCACCCACCACGCCACAGCGCCGCAGGACGGTGCCGGCGGCGAAGTCGGCCGGCCCGGCTCGGCCGAATAGACAGGCCGAACTCACATGAACAACCGAGATGCAGTCGAACTCGACATCCCGCTGTTCGATCAGGAACGTGCGGAGGCGGCGGTCCGTGAGCTTCTGCTGGCTGTTGGTGAGGATCCCGACCGGGACGGATTGAAGGACACCCCGGCTCGCGTCGCCCGTGCCTTCCGGGAGATGTTCGCCGGCCTCTACACCGACCCCGACACCGTGCTGGACAAGACCTTCGACGAGGGCCACGAGGAACTTGTCCTGGTCAAGCAGATTCCCATGTACTCCACATGTGAACACCACCTGGTGGCCTTCCACGGGATGGCACATGTCGGGTACATCCCCGGCCCGGATGGGCGGGTCACCGGGCTGTCCAAGCTGGCTCGGGTGGTCGACCTTTACGCCAAGCGGCCTCAGGTTCAGGAGCGCCTGACCGCGCAGGTCGCCGATGCGGTGATGCGCAAACTCAAGCCGCGCGGCGTCATCGTGGTCATCGAAGCCGAGCACCTGTGCATGGCGATGCGCGGCGTGCGTAAACCGGGTGCGATCACCACTACCTCGGCGGTGCGGGGTGTGTTCAAGACCAGTGACGCATCCCGAGCCGAGGCGTTGGACCTGATCCTGCGCAAGTGACGACCCGACCCCGCACGCAGGTGAACGCCCCGGTCGTGATGGGGGTCGTCAACGTCACCGATGACTCGTTCTCCGACGGCGGGCGCTACCTCGATCCGGCGCGCGCCGTGCAGCACGGCGCGGCACTGGCTGCCGAGGGGGCTGCGATCATCGATGTCGGGGGTGAGTCCACTCGCCCCGGTGCGGTTCGGATCGAATCCGACGTAGAGCTCGCCCGGATCCTGCCTGTCGTCAAAGGGCTTGCCGCCCAGGGTCTCTCGGTGAGTATCGACACCATGCACGCGCCGGTTGCGCGGGCCGCGCTTGAAAACGGTGCCAGCATCGTCAACGACGTCAGCGGTGGTCGCGCCGACCCGGAGATGGCGCAGGTGATCGCCGACGCCGGCGTGCCGTGGGTTCTGATGCACTGGCATTCCGTGCGGGCCGATCAGCCCCACGAGGCCCCGCACTACGACGACGTGGTGGATCAGGTTCGGGCTGACCTGCTCGCCAGCGTCGAGGCCGCAGTTGCCGCCGGGGTCGACGAACGCAACCTGATCATCGATCCGGGCCTGGGTTTCGCCAAGACCGCACAACACAATTGGGCTCTGCTCCATGCCATGCCGACCTTGATCGCCACCGGCATACCGGTCCTGGTGGGTGCATCGCGCAAACGCTTCCTCGGCGCACTGCTGGCTGACGCCGAGGGAACGCCCCGGCCACCGGACGGCCGGGAGACCGCCACCGCGGTGATCTCGGCACTGTCGGCGTTACACGGGGCCTGGGGCGTGCGCGTCCACGACGTGCGCGCCAGTGTGGACGCCATCAAGGTCGTCGGGGCCTGGCAGAGAGGCAGTGACGTGAATGACTGACAGGATCGAACTGCGTGGTCTGACCGTGCGCGGCACCCACGGCGTCTTCGACCACGAACGCCGCGACGGGCAGGACTTCATCGTCGACATCACCGTGTGGATCGACCTGGCCGCCGCGGCCGCGAGCGATTGCCTCGACGACACCTATGACTACGGCGTCCTGGCTCAGCGTGCGGCCGACATCGTCGCCGGCCCGCCACGCGATCTGATCGAGACGGTGGCCGCCGAGATCGCCGAGGACGTGATGGACGACCAACGGGTTCATGCCGTCGAGGTCGTCGTGCACAAGCCGCAGGCGCCGATTCCACTGACCTTCGCCGACGTCGCCGTCGTCGCCCGCCGGTCCCGCCGGGGCGGCCGGGGCCAGATCATTCCCGCCGGAGGCGCGCTATGAGGGCGGTCCTGTCCATCGGCTCCAACCTCGGCGATCGCCTGGCGAGACTCCAGGCCGTCGTCGACGGACTGGGGGAGTCGGTGCGCGCGGTGTCGCCGGTGTACGAAACCGAGGCCTGGGGCGGAGTCGAGCAGGACTGCTTCCTCAACGCCGTCGTCGTCGCCGACGATCCCGGCCTGGACGCGGACGGCTGGTTGCGCAGAGGTCAGGAACTCGAACGCGACAATGAGCGGGTCCGCAGCCTCAGGTGGGGCCCCCGCACCCTCGACGTCGACGTGGTCTGCTGCCACGACGACGGGACCGAGGTGTTCTCCGACACCGCCGATCTCACCCTGCCCCACCCCCTGGCCCACCAGCGGGCCTTCGTGCTCCTGCCCTGGCTCGCGGTCGACCCGGCCGCCCACTTGACCGTCGGCGGCCGGCAGACGCCGGTGGGCGAACTGCTCGACGCGTTGCCCGTCGCTGAACGCGACGGGGTGCGGCGGACGGCACTCACGCTCGCCGTCGCCGGAAGGGCCGCGCGGTGATGGGCCCCACCAGCAAAGGTGAACTGGCTCTGGCGGCGGGTGCCGCAGCGGTCCTGAGTTACCTGATGCTCCAGGTGATCTATCGCTACTTCCCGCCGGTGACCGCGTGGACCGGACTCTCGCTACTGGCGGTGGCCGTCGGTGAGGCGGTGTGGGCGATGGTGGTACGGGCCCGCATCCGCGACGGGCAGATCGGCGTCGGTGCGGGCCGGCTGCACCCGCTGGCCGTCGCCCGCAGCGTTGCTGTCGCCAAGGCTTCGGCGTGGGTTGGCGCGCTGGCACTGGGCTGGTGGCTGGGCGCCCTGGCCTACCTGCTGCCCAAACGTTCCGAACTGCGGGTTGCCGCCGCTGACACCCCGGGAGCGGCCGTGGCCGCCCTGAGTGCGTTCGCGCTGATCGCCGCCGCTCTGTGGCTGCAGTACTGCTGCCGGTCTCCGGGTGAACCCAATGCCGACCGAGAGTCCCACCCGGAGTAGGCCTTCGCCGGGCATTCGCGGCTCCCCGTGTTTCAAGGCTTTCCGCCGCTTTCGAGGCGGTACAGTCAGCGCCATGACGCCCCCGACCCGCAGCGCGCGCACTCGGCGCAGCGGCCGCAGGCCAGGTTGGATGCTGTTGACGGCGTTGCTGGTTCTGGCCATCGTGGCGAGTGCCACGCTGGTTTTCAGCACCCGGGTGGAACTGCTTCGACTGGCGGTCATCCTTTCGCTGTGGGCGGCCGTGCTGGCTGCTTTCGTGTCGGTGATCTATCGCCGGCAGAGCGAGGTCGACCAGTCCCGGGCCAGGGACATGAAGTTCGTGTACGACCTGCAACTCGACCGGGAGATCACGGCCCGCCGGGAGTACGAACTCAGCGTCGAGGCACAGCTACGTCGGCAGCTGTCCAAAGAGGTGCGTGCCCAGGCCGCCGACGAGA
>CAIOYU010000411.1 GCA_903862565.1 uncultured Actinomycetes bacterium
ACATATTCCGAATGACAATTGTGAAATTCCCTGGTCGCGGGCTCTGGCGCCGGCCTCATCGGCGTGTCGCGCGTCACATCTCGACCGCCGCGGTCACCGGTTCGGGATGGGATGGAAGTGCCAGATCCCACCCGGCGCTGTCGCGGTTGTGTGCACTGCCCGCACAGTCGTCGTTGACCGCGTCGTGCGCATTGCGCTCACCGACTGATCGCCTGCAGCGAAAGCAGAGGCAACTCATTTGTAACGATGTAATCATGTAATTCATGAAACAAAGTCAACGCACTTCATCCCGTCGCCCCGGCGGCTGGCAGCACGCCGATCAACCCGACGTCGCCGACGCCGCCGACTGGTTCGCCGGCCGACTCCCCGAGGACTGGTTCGGCGAGGACCCCGCGGTGACCGTCGACCGGGAAGAGATCACGGTGGTGGGCCGGCTGGTCGACTCGAGCGACGCGGAATCGCCCGCACGCGCCACGGGACGGGCAGCCCGCTTCCGGGAGGACACCCGAACCGAACGCATGCGCATCGCCGATGAGGCAGAGGATCGTTACGGGCGCACGGTGTCCTGGGGCGTCGATGTCGGGACGCCGGAGGCCCCGCAGCGAATCCTGTTCACCCACTTGGCCGTTCCCGTGATGACGAGACTCAAACAGCCCGAACGCCAGGTCCTCGACACCCTGGTCGACGCCGGCGTCGCCCGTTCACGATCTGACGCACTGGCGTGGTCGGTCCGACTGGTGGGCGATCACGCCGAGGAATGGCTGGGAAAGCTCCGCGCCGCCATGGCCGAAGTCGACGACCTGCGCGCCGAGGGCCCTGGACTTTAGGAACCAGAGCCGACCTCGGCCGCGAGGCCTTCGACGGCGTCGCGCACCGCGGCGACCACCTCGTCGTTCTCCCGCGGGTGGCTGTCCCCCAACGGTGCCGCCGGCAGGGAGAGCTTGATGGTTTCGACGACCCTCGACCCGGCGATGCCGAAGGACTTACGGGTCTCGTCATGGGCCCACACCCCGCCGTACCGCCCGAGGGCCGTTCCGATGACGGCCAGGGGTTTGCCCTTGAGGGCACTGGCGCCGAACGGCCGCGACAGCCAGTCGATGGCGTTCTTCAGCACCCCGGGAATGCTCCCGTTGTATTCGGGGGTGACCACCAGGACCGCGTCGGCGGCCTCGGCGACGACCCGAAGGGCGGCGACGGAGGCCGGCGGTTCGGCGGTGTCCAGATCCTCGTTGTAGAAGGGCAGCTCGTCGAGGCCCCGGTAGACCTCCAGGCGAACACCCTCGGGCGCCACCTCGCGTGCAACCTCGGCGAGTTGCCGGTTGAGCGAGGCCGCCCGCAGGCTTCCGACCAGGGTGAGGATCGTGACCGGGGTCCCGCTGTCAGACATCATCCATCCTTTGCGATCCATCCTTCGCGCTTCCGAGACTGACCGGCGCCTTCGCGTCGCGCGGCCGCAGAGTACGGGTGAACACCACGTTGACCCAGGTCATAACGTAGCCGTAGGGCAGCCACGCGAACCGCTTGAACGCGTACAGCGCCCGGATGTCCGACGAGGTGTAGATCAGGAATCGGTTCTTGGCGACGCCGGCCACGATCTTCTCGGCCGCGGTCTCGGCTGAAACCGCGTGGCCGCTGAAGCGTCGGATCCAGCGCTGCACCTTGGGATGCTCCCGGTCCACCCCGGCGATGTGGACGGTCTGCACCAACGGCGTGTCCACTGCTCCCGGGACCACCAGCGAGACACCGATGCGGTGCGCCGCCAGGTCGAAACGCAGCACTTCGGACAACCCACGGAGCCCGTACTTACTGGCGCTGTAGGCCGCATGCCAGGGCAGCGCGACCAATCCGGCGGCCGAGGACACGTTGACCAGTCGGCCGCCACGCCGAGTGGCGACCATCGGCGGAACGAAGGCCTGGATGACGTGGATCGGACCCATCAGGTTGACGTCGATCATCGACCGCCAATGGTGGTGGGTCAGCTGCTCGACGGTCCCCCACGCCGAGATGCCCGCGATGTTCATGACGACGTCCATCGCAGGATGGCGGTTGTGGATGTCGTCGGCGAAGGCCGCGACGGCGTCGTAGTCGGAGATGTCGAGGGCCCGGTGTTCGCGGACCTCCGCGCCCAGGGCACGGGCGTCGGCGACGGTGAAGTCCAGACCTTCGGCGTTGACGTCGGTCAGGAACAGCACCGCGCCCTGGCCGGCGAGCAGCAGCGCGGTGGCCCGGCCGATTCCGCTGGCCGCACCGGTGATCAGAATCCGCTTGCCGGCAAAGTCATAGGACCGGGCGAACCGGGAGGGCACAGCTACCGACCCGCCTGGCTGCCCCACAGGGAGTGCAGCCACAGCTTCTCCAGGACGCCGACGGCCCGCTCGAGATCGCCGTCGGGACCCGTGAACAACGTCTCCCCCGACAGTGTCAACGCCGTTGTGGCAGAGAGGACCCGAACCAGTTCACGTACATCGCCGGTGATCGGTTCGGCGGTGCCGTTGAGCATCTCACGCTCCACGATCGGCACGATCTGCTCGATCACGGCCTCGTTGTACCGATCGAGGATCTCGCGGATCTCGGCGTCGGTCGCACGCGCGATGTTGCATGCCGACATCACCGGGTCGTTGTGGGCGTAGACCGCCGCTGCCGTGCCGACCATCCGCCGGGCGAACTGGGCGGGTGTCTCGTTGTCGCCTCGTGGGGCGAAGGCATGGGTGGCGTCCTCGAGTTCGGCGGCGACCTCGCCGAGGATCTGCGCAAGCACCGCGTACTTGGAATCGAAGTAGAAGTAGAAGCCGGACCTGGCCACCCCGGCCCGGTCGCTGATGCTGCTCACCGAGAGTTCGGCGAAGGGCTTTTCTTCGAGCAGTTCGCGAACGGCCTGGATGATCGCGTGTCGCTGCTTGTCGCCTCGGCGGCGCGGGGCCTCCTGCTCCGGGGTGGGCTCGAGGTTGGCCTCCAGGGCGGAATCCTGCGATGCGCTCACCAGTTCACCTTGCACCACACCGAGCCTTTAGGGAAACTTGACAGGCGTCAAATGCGCCCGGAGTATTGCTGCATTGCTGGTCCGTGACGTACGCGACGGGAGACACTTCGATGGCCACCATCAGCACCCCCCATTATCTGCTCGATCAAGCCCGCCGCAAGCTCACCCCGACTCTCAACACCATTCCCGGACTGGGCATCGTCGACGAACGGTTGCGCAAGCAGGACTGGGCGCAGTTCACCCTCGCCGAGCCCCCCGCGGGCAGCGGACTCAAGCCGGTACTCGGCGACCACGGGCTTCCGTTCCTGGGTCACATGATCGAGATCTTCCGCGGCGGCCCGGACTACATCCTGGAGATGTACCGCAAGCGCGGGCCCGTCTACTACAGCGAGATGCCGGGCCTCAACGCCATCGGCGCGCTGGGGCCCGACGCCACCCAGGAGGTGTTCTCCAACCGGAACAAGGACTTCTCGACCGTTGCGTGGCAGACGGTGATCGGTCCGTTCTTCAAGCGCGGTCTGCTGTTGATGGACGGCGAAGAGCACATGTACCACCGTCGGATCATGCAGGAGGCATTCACCCGCACCCGCCTGTCCGGCTACATCAAGCACATGGACACCGTCGCCACCAAGGTGGTCGCCGAGGAGTGGCCCGTCGACGACCGCCGGTTCCTGTTCATGCCGGCCGTCAAGGACCTCACCCTCGACATC
>CAIOYU010000412.1 GCA_903862565.1 uncultured Actinomycetes bacterium
GAGGAGGCCGGTCCGCAGGGTCATACCGACCGATAGTAGGCAATGGGGCTATTCATCGATGGCGCACGCACGCCGAAGGTCGGCCGACAGGTCGCCCCGCTCACCTATCCGGACGGCACCGACGCCGAGCCACGCCGCCATGGCGCGCAGTTCCCCGACCAGCGCCGCGGCCACCCGATGTCGGTCGCGTCCCGGTTCAAGGAACGCGCCGAAGACGTGCAATCCGTCGCCGTCGCGTTTGAGGTCGACCCGGGCGACCAGTTCGCCCTCGAGCAGAAACGGCCGGTCCAATACCGTGCGGTCGTAGGGGCCGAGTCGGCTGAACACCGGCGCGTAATGCGCCCGCACCACTACCGAAACCGAATCCAGTTGGAGCACATTGATTTTCGCTATCAGACGGCGGAGTTGCGCCCGATTAACCGGACCGGCGGGCCTGCCCGTGAACCCCTGCGCGGCGATGGCGATCCGGCGCGCCTGGGCGGCCGACAGCCTGCTCACACCGACCGATAGTAGGTACTGAACCGGTAGCGCAATCCCGAGGTGCTGTCGCGCCAATCCTGCGCCGTGCCGATCCAGGATTCGCCGAGCATCGGCGCCAGAGCGTCCTCGTCTTCCACCCGAAGATCGATGTCGACCTCGGTGACCTCGCACCGGGCGGCTGCGGGCAGTGCCAGGTGGTAGATCTCCGAGCCTCCGATCACCCAGGTGTTGCCGTCACTGACCGCGGCGTCGATCGAGGTGACGACGTCGGCTCCGTCGGCTAGGTAGTCCGGATTGCGGGTGAGCACGACGTTGCGCCGTCCCGGCAGCGGACGGAACCGCGTCGGCAGCGACTCCCAGGTGCGCCGACCCATCACCACGGTGTGCCCCATGGTCAGTTCCTTGAACCGGGCCAGGTCTTCCGGCACCTGCCAGGGGATGCCGCCCTCGCGCCCGATCACCCCGGAGACGGACTGCGCCCAGATCAGGTTGACGGTCATTCGTCGCGCCTAGACCGCCACCGGCGCCTTGATCGCCGGATGCGGGTCGTAGTTGCGGATCTCGATGTCGTCGTAGGTGTAGTCGAAGATCGAATCCCGCTGCGCCAGAACCAATTCGGGATAGGGGCGCGGATCCCGGCTCAGCTGCAGGGTGACCTGCTCGACGTGGTTGTCGTAGATGTGGCAGTCACCGCCGGTCCAGATGAAATCCCCGACTCCCAGCCCGGCCTGCGCGGCCATCATCTGGGTCAGCAGCGCGTAACTGGCGATGTTGAACGGCACTCCCAGGAACAGGTCGGCGCTGCGCTGGTAGAGCTGGCAACTGAGCCTGCCGTCGGCGACGTAGAACTGAAAGAACGCGTGACAGGGCGGGAGCGCCATCTGCGGGATCTCGCCGACGTTCCACGCCGAGACGATGATGCGCCGGGAATCCGGGTCGCTGCGCAGCAGGTCCAGCGCGGCGCTGATCTGATCGACGTGCCCGCCGGACGGGGTCGGCCAGGACCGCCACTGCACACCGTAGATCGGGCCGAGATCGCCTGTCGGAGAGGCCCATTCGTCCCAGATCGTGACGCCGTGCCGGTGCAGCCAGGCCACGTTGGAATCGCCGCGCAGGAACCACAGCAACTCGTAGACCACCGACTTCAGATGCACCTTCTTGGTGGTGATCAGGGGGAAACCGGCCGAGAGGTCGTAGCGCAACTGGTGACCGAACAGGCTGCGGGTGCCGGTCCCGGTGCGGTCGGATTTGGGCGTGCCCTGCTCGAGAACCAGGCGCAGCAGGTCCTCGTAGGGAGTCTGGATTGCCACGTTGGTCAGCTTACGTGCGGGTTTACCCGGTAGAACAGATGCCATGCCCACGATCACGGACTCGATCACCACCGCCGACGGCACCTGCCCGGTCACGCTGGCCGTCCCGGAAGGACCGGGTCCGTGGCCGGGGGTGGTCATGTATCCCGACGCCGGCGGGGCACGTCCGGCGATCCAGCAGATGGCCGAACAGCTCGCCTCGACGGGCTACGTGGTGCTCGTTCCGGACGTCTACTACCGCCATCCGGGCTGGGCACCGTTCGACATGAAAGGGGTGTTCGGCGACCCGGCGGAACGAAACCGGCTGTTCGGCCTGATGAAGAGCATCACTCCGGAGGTCATGGCCGCCGATGCCCGCGCGTTCTTCGACTATTTGGCCGCCCGTCCCGAGGTAGGGGGTGAGCGGTTCGCGACGACTGGCTACTGCATGGGCGGACGGACGTCCCTGGTGGTCGCCGGCCGGGTCCCCGAACGGGTGGCCGCGGCCCTGTCGTTCCACGGCGGCGGCCTCGCCGCCGACGACCCCGGCAGCCCGCACCTGCTGGCCGACCGCATGCAGGCGGCTGTCTACGTCGGCGCAGCCGACAACGACCCGTCCTACACCCCGGAACAGTCCGCGGTTCTGGATGCCGCCCTCACCGCCGCCGGTGTGGAACACACCATCGAGTGGTACTCGGCCGCGCACGGATTCGCCGTGCCCGACAACGCCCCCTACGACGAAGCGGCC
>CAIOYU010000413.1 GCA_903862565.1 uncultured Actinomycetes bacterium
AGCTTCAGCAGATGATTCCCGATATCCAACGGGTTCTCTGCGCCACCCCATCCGGCGCCTGAGGATCCGCTCGACAGTAGGCCTGCCGTCCCCCTCCCCCGGGGCCGGCAGGCCTACTGCTTTGGACCAATCAAACTTCGCCGCCGAGGTGAACCAGGCGGCGTAGGTTGAGGCCGTGAAGAAGCTCATCAACGAGCCCGCCGACGTTGTCGCCGAGGCGTTGCGAGGGATGGCCGCCGCGCATCCTGAACTGAGGGTCGACCACACCAACCGGATCGTGTACCGCGCCGATGCGCCGGTGGCGGGCAAGGTCGGCCTGGTCTCCGGCGGCGGATCGGGCCACGAACCTATGCATGGTGGTTTCGTCGGACCAGGCATGCTCGACGCGGCCTGCCCCGGCGAGATTTTCACCTCGCCAGGGCCCGATCAAATACTGACAGCCACCAGAGGTGTCGACAGCGGCGCCGGGGTGGTGTACGTCGTGACGAATTACACCGGGGACGTGATGAACTTCGAGATGGCCGCCGAATTTGCCGCCGCGGAGGGCATCGCGGTCGAGTCGGTTGTCGTCAACGACGATGTGGCCGTCATGGATAGCGCATTCACCGCGGGCCGCCGAGGGGTCGGCGCCACCGTGCTGCTTGAGAAGATTGCCGGCGCCGCGGCTGATCAGCGCCGACCCCTCGCCGAGGTCGTCGCGGTCGCCCGCCGGGTCAATGAACAGGCCCGCAGTATGGGTATGGCGTTGACGTCGTGCACCGTTCCGGCGGTAGGTCATCCGACCTTCGACTTGTCCGACACCGAGATGGAGGTCGGCATCGGCGTCCACGGTGAGGCCGGGCGCCGGCGAATGCCGCTGCAGTCCGCTGCCGCAGTCGCCGAAATGCTCGTCGAGCCGATCCTGGCAGACCTGGACTTCACTGGCGGGGTGATCCTGTTTGTCAACGGCATGGGCGGCACTCCCCTGATTGAGTTGTATCTGATGTACGGCGAGGTGGCCGCCATTTTGTCCAAGTCCGGAATCGTCATCGAGCGCTGTCTGGTCGGCTCGTACATCACCAGTCTGGATATGGCGGGGTGTTCGGTCACACTGCTCAAGACCGATGTTGATCTGCTCAGCCTGTGGGACCACCCGGTGAACACCGCGGCGCTGCGAAAAGGATGCTGAGTGAACAGCGTCGATGTCGGCACGCTGAGCGCCTGGATTCGCGAGTTCGCCCGGTTGATAAGCGACAACACCAGCTACCTCACCGAATTGGATGCCGCAATCGGCGATGCCGACCACGGCATCAACATGACCCGAGGTATGAATTCAGTGCTGGCCAAACTCGACGAGACGGCGCCGGAAGACCCTGCGGCACTGTGTAAACAGACCGCCGGTGCGCTGATCAGTTCAGTCGGTGGTGCCAGCGGCCCGCTCTATGGAACGTTCTTCCTGCGGATGGCCGCGGCGCTCGGTTCACAGACCTCAGTCGACGCCGCAACCCTGGCGGCGGTCTTGCGTGCCGGGGTCGACGGGGTGATACAGCGCGGTCATGCCGAACCGCACGACAAGACGATGGTCGACGCCCTCGGACCGGCCGTAGATGCTTTCGATGAGGCACTGTCCGGTACCGCGACACTGTCCGATGCGCTGCGCCGCGCGGCTGACGCCGCAGCCGAGGGTCGTGATGCCACCGAAGGATGGATCGCCCGAAAAGGTCGGGCCAGTTACCTCGGCGAGCGCAGCGCGGGGCATATCGACCCCGGCGCCGCCTCGGCCGCGATGCTGATCGCCAGCCTGTCCAGCGTTACCGCCGGAGGCTGAGCCGATGACCGTGGGCCTGGTGGTCGTCTCCCACAGCCGCGCCCTGGCGCGGGCCGCAGTGGAATTGGCGCAGGAGATGATTCGGGGCCGGGGAGTTCCGATCCACATTGCGGCCGGACTCGACGAGACCACATTCGGCACCGACGCCGCAGCGATCGCCGACGCCATCAGCACCGCGGATCAGGGGCAGGGGGTGGTAGTGCTGATGGATATCGGCAGTGCTGTGTTGTCGGCTGAACTGGCTCTGGAACTCCTCGCCGAAGAGACTCGCGACCGGGCGGTGCTGAGCCCGGCACCCTTGATCGAAGGACTCGTCGTAGCGGCCGTCGCGGCCGCCGGCGGCGCTAACGCCGCCGAGGTCGCCGCCGAGGCCAATAGCGCACTCGCAGCCAAGCAGAGCCAGCTGGGGCCGCTGCCCCCTGTGCGTTCGGCCAACACCGATGACGGCCCAGCCACCACGGTCGAAGCTGCAGTACTCGGAAGCTTCGCACTCGCCCCGAACGGATTACACGCCCGCCCCGCCGCCCGGCTGGTCGACGAGGTCCGCCGACACGATGCTGTCTTCGAAGCCCGCAACCTCACCGCCGACTCCGCCTGGGTGTCGGCGGGCAGCCTCACCGCGCTCCTGAGCCTTGATGCGCGCGGCGGCGATCAGTTGGAACTGCGAGTATCGGGCCCGGAGGCTGCCACAGCGCTGCGGAACGTCCTCGCTCTGGCGCGCCGCGACTTCGATGAGACCGCAGATCGGTGACGCGATTCTCATTGCAGCGTGGCGGCACCGTCGATCGAGACCGAAACCCGCGTGCCGGCGATGTCGTCGGCGACGCATGCCGCGGCGGCGTCAGCATCAGCGATCAGCGCCCAGGTCCGCTCACCGTCGGGCGTGCGGACAGCGATGAATGCCTTCTCCGGCCGGCCTTGCCGGTCGAACGGCACCGTCCACGACTCCACGGTGCCGGTTCCCTCCCACTCGACGAGCGCAGTTCGGGTGGGTTCGCGGTCGACCGCGCTCTGGACGTCCTCCCAGCGGAACCTCTCCGCCGGCGGGGTCGTGCTGTAGACCCCAAAGCTGTGCTTAGTCAGATAGCCGCCGTTGGCGGTGATCAGTCCGCGGGTGCCGGGGTTGTCGCGCAGCAGTTCGGTCATCGTGGCGATGGAGTGCGTGACGTAGTTGTTCCACGGTCCGCCG
>CAIOYU010000414.1 GCA_903862565.1 uncultured Actinomycetes bacterium
CCTCGCCGACGGTGTAGACGGGGCGGCCGAACCCCGGAGGCGGCGGAAAGTAGCTCCCATCCGCCGAGGGCGGCGCGGGGTAGCCCATTCCGGGAGGGGGCGGGTAGCCCGCCCCGGGTGGCGGGGGCGGGTAGCCACCGGATTGCGGGGGCGCGAAGCCGCCGGAGGGCGGGGGCGGCGGGTAACCCCAACCCGGAGGCGGCGGCGGATAGCCCGGACCGGGCGGAGGCGGATAGCCCGCACCGGGCGGAGGCGGATAGCCCGCGCCGGGCGGTGGCGGGTACGAACCGGGCGGTGGCGAGTACGAACCGGGCGGCGGCGGGTACGAACCTGGCGCCGGTGCCGGCTGACCCCAGCTCGGCGGCGGCGGCGGATAGCCGGCCCCCGGATAGCCAGCCTCGGGAGGCGGCGGCGGATAACCACCGGGTGCCGGGCTATCCCCTGAGGGGAGGTCGCCGGGGGTGGTGGGCGGCTGGGTCATGTGAAAGTCTCCGTCGTTGGAATCTGCATGGTCGGAATCGCGAGGCTGGATCGAAGGGTCGAATGCCGGTCAGAGCGGCAGGCAGATCGTCGACATGATCTTGTCGGCGATCGTCTGGCGCTTGGCGTCCCACAGCGGGAACAGGTAGCCGATATTGCAGATGATCGCGTCGGCGATGTGGGCGAACTGCCGCAGGATCGACTTCCCGAATCCGATGGGCTGGCCGGTCCGCTCGGCGACCACCTTGAACTTCATCACCGATTTCCCGATGCTCGAACCGGTGGTGCCCTGGCGATAGCCGTAATTCCACACGGCGAACGCAATGGCCAGGAGCCACATCACGTACGTCAAGCCCGAAGGATGGCTGACGCAGGAGAAGTTATAGCTCCCACTACCGGTCTCACTGACGCAGTCATTAGCGCCGAGGGCTTGGCCGACTCCCGCCAGCGCCGCCACGGGAAGGGTGTCGATGAAGTACGCGGCAACCCGGGTGATCCAGGAGGTATAGGCCTCTTTCGGCAGGGTGCCGGGAGCTCCCGGAACCGGTGCGTAGTAACCGCCGGCCGGTGGGTAGCCACCAGGAGGCGGGTAGACACCCGGCGGCGGGTAGTAGCCCGGCGGAGGGTAGTTGCCCGGGGGCGGAAAGTTCCCGGGCGGAGGCAGAGGCGGTTCGCTCATGACCCAAAACCCTACCCGCTTACCGTCGGCGAGGCCCTTCAGAAAGGAAGCCGAGCAAATCGTGGCGGGTGATCACGCCGACCGGTTTGCCGCCCTCGACCACCATCACCGCGTCGACGTCCCGCAGCCTCACCGCCGCCGAACTGGCCGCCTCTCCCGCACCGATCAGCGGCAACGGGGGGCTCATGTGCTGGGCCACGGCGTCGGCGAGTTTGGCCCGCCCCTCGAACACCGCCGAGAGAAGTTCACGCTCGGACACGCTGCCGGCAACCTCACCCGCCATGACGGGGGGCTCGGCGCCGACCACCGGCATCTGGGAGACGCCGTACTCGCGGAGGATCCCGATGGCGTCGCGCACCGTCTCCGACGGGTGGGTGTGCACCAGGTCGGGCAGGCCTCCGGACTTGCCGCGCAGGACGTCGCCCACCGTCGGTTCCGGCAGCGATTCGTCGAGTGGGGTGCGCAGGAAACCGTAGGACGACATCCAATGGTCGTTGAAGATCTTCGAGAGGTAACCGCGCCCGCCGTCGGGCAGCAGGACGACGACGACGGCGTCAGGGCCGGCCTGCTCGGCCACCTGCAGTGCCGCCACCGCGGCCATCCCGCAGGAACCGCCGACCAGCAGGCCCTCCTCGCGGGCGAGACGGCGGGTCATGTCGAAGGAGTCGGCGTCGGAGACGGCGATGATCTGGTCGGGAATGGTCGCGTCGTAGGCCGTCGGCCAGAAGTCTTCGCCGACGCCTTCCACCAGGTAGGGCCGGCCGGTTCCGCCGGAGTACACCGAGCCCTCCGGGTCGGCGCCGATCACCTGGACGCGGCCGCCGGAAACCTCTTTGAGGTAGCGACCGGCGCCGCTGATGGTGCCGCCGGTGCCCACCCCGGCTACGAAGTGGGTGACCTTCCCGTCGGTGTCGGCCCAGATCTCCGGCCCGGTGGTCTCGTAGTGGCTCGCCGGGCCGTTGGGGTTGGAGTACTGGTCGGGCTTCCAGGCGCCCTCGATATCGCGGACCAGCCGATCGGAGACGTTGTAGTAGCTGTCCGGGTGCTCGGGCGCGACGGCCGTCGGGCAGACGACCACCTCGGCGCCGTAGGCGCGCAGCACGTTCTGCTTGTCCTCGGAGACCTTGTCCGGGCAGACGAACACGCACCGGTAGCCGCGGCGCTGGGCGACCAGCGCCAGGCCGACACCGGTGTTGCCCGAGGTGGGTTCGACGATGGTGCCGCCCGGCTTCAGCTGCCCGCTCGCCTCGGCGGCGTCGATCATCTTGATCGCGATCCGGTCCTTGGAACTGCCACCGGGGTTGAGGTACTCGACCTTGGCAGCCACCAGCCCGGACCCCGCCCGCACCACCGAGTTGAGTTGGACCAGCGGAGTGTTGCCGATCAGATCGCTGATGTGCTGGGCGATTCGCATGGCTACATCGTGTCACGCCCGCGAATCACGCCCGCGCGGTCAGCCGGTGGCCTCGCGGATGTACTCCCCGATCTGACGCAGCGAGCGGGTGGCCTCCGGGATCAGCGGGTCGGCCAACTGGAAGTCGTGGATCTGCCCAGGCCAGACCCGCACCTGGGTGGGCACTCCGGCACCGGCCAGCCGCCGGGCCGCCAGTCGGGCGTCGTGCAGCAGGATCTCGGACCCGGACACGTGGATGAGAGTCTGTGGCAGGCCCGGTTCGATGTGGTCCAGCGGCTCGTAAATATCCTCCGGCTCGCCGTCGGTCACATGGTCGGCGGCGGCCCGGGCGACCAGCGCCACCAGTGCGTCGAAGGCCTTGGGCGGGAACATCGCGTCGGTGTAGACGTTCGGGTGCGCAAGTTTGGGGTCCTTCTCCAACTGCAGTAGCGGAGAGATGGCCACCAGCGCCGCGGGGGTCTCGCCCTCGGCCTGCAGTCGCTGCGCCAGCGCCATGGCCAGGTAGCCGCCGGCCGAGTCGCCGGCCAACACGATCTGATCCGGTTCGTACCCGCGCAGCCGAAGCCATCGGTAGCCGTCGTAACAGTCGTCGATCGACATCTCGATGGAGTGCTTGGGAATCAAGCGGTAGTCGACCACCAGGACCGGGGAGTCGGCGTACTTCGACAGGGCGATGGAGATGCGGCTGTGCGAGTTCACCCCACAGGTCAGGAAAGCGCCCCCGTGCATGTAGAGCACGACGCGCCGGCGCCCGTCAGCCGGCAGCACCCCGGGAGCCCGGACCAGCTGGGCCGAGGCATTGGGCAGGCTGACGGTGGCCCGCACCGTACCGGGCGAGGGCAGCAACGCCCGAGCAGCGAAGTCGACGAGTCCGAACGGCCACGGCCAGTGCGGGACGTGACTAAGGACCGCCAGGGCCGGCCACATCGTGAGGCGTGTACCGATGGAGACCAGCCGAGCCTGAATGCTGGGCCCGTCCTCGATCACCTCGACGGGTTGGCCGTCGCTGACCGGATAACGCCGTGGCCCGGAACGGCCGGGCCGGACGGTCGACGGATGGACCTTGCTCGGTGCAGTCATGCTCGCACTCCCCTACTTCGTTGTAGAGACGGCTTTGCAGTGATGTCGCTTGCAGGCTCGGCCTGCGTTGATGTCCTTGCAGGCTCCACAGCTTGCCAGACGTGATGGGAACCACACCAGACTATAGCGAATTTTGCTGGATCCGATATTGCTCCGTAATCTAAATGATCTAAACAAGTAGCCCACCGCTGCGGCGTTCACCGTTACACTAACCCCGTGACCATAGGGCTTCGGCCGACAACAGCACTAGCTGTAGCGGGGTTCATCGCCTCGACGGGTAGCGCTGTGGTCGGAGCTCGTAATTTGCTGACCGGCCAAGCGGACCAGGCTCGCAGCATCATTCCGAAGGCCTGGGACGTGCCACCACGCGCTGACGGCGTTTACGAACCCGCCGGCGGACCTGTTCGCCGATGGGACCGGGACACCGCCGTGGACATTCACCTGATGGTCTTCGGGGACTCCACCGCAGCCGGCTACGGCTGCCGCGAAGCCGACGAGGTGCCCGGGGTCCTGCTGGCCCGCAGCCTGGCCGAACGCTGCACCGCGCGCGTGCGACTGTCCACCAAAGCCATTGTCGGCGCCACGTCCAAGGGTCTGGTCAGCCAGGTTGACGCCATGCTGATCGCCGGTCCGCCGCCGGACGCCGCGGTGATCATGATCGGCGCCAACGACGTCACCGCCGTCAACGGAGTAGGCCCCTCGGCCCGTCGTCTCGGCTCGGCCGTGAGCCGCCTTCGTTCGGCCGACACCGCCGTCGTCGTCGGCACCTGCCCGGACCTCGGGGTCATCGACGCGATACCGCAGCCGTTGCGATGGACCGCCCGCACCCTCGGTTTGCGCCTCGCCCGCGCGCAGACCGACGAGGTCCTGGCCGCCGGCGGTGTTCCGGTCCCGTTGGCCGACCGGTTGAGGCCGCACCTGGCCGCCGAACGGGAGCGGCTGTTAGCCGACGACCGCTATCACCCGTCCGCGGCTGGCTATGCACTGCTGGCGGAGGCCATATTGCCCGCCCTGTGCCATGCCCTGGGCCGCGAAGACGCACCGGCTGAACCCGTGCAGCCTTCGGCGACGCGTCTTGCGCCGCTCGGCAGACTGCTACGCCGGACCGCAAGCTAGGTTTTCCTCAGAGCAATTCCCGAGCATTCCCCAAAACCGCATTCCCCCCGATCGACTGAGGAGTCCGTCATGCCTGAAGCCGTCATCGTCTCCACCGCCCGCTCCCCGATCGGCCGGGCCGGCAAGGGGTCACTGGTCACCATGCGTCCCGACGACCTGGCCACGCAGATGGTGCGGGCCGCGTTGGACAAGGTCCCGGCGTTGGACCCGCGCGACATCGACGATCTCATGCTGGGCTGCGGCCAGCCCGGCGGCGAGGCAGGGTTCAACATCGCCCGCGTGGTGGCCGTCGAACTGGGCTACGACTTCCTGCCCGGCGTCACCGTCAACCGGTACTGCTCGTCATCACTGCAGACCACCCGGATGGCGTTCCATGCCATCAAGGCCGGCGAGGGTTCGGCGTTCATCTCCGCCGGCGTGGAAACGGTGTCGCGGTTCCCGCAGGGCACCTCGGATGGCTGGCCCGACTCCCACACCCCGCTGTTCGCCGAGGCCGAGGCCCGCACCGCCGCTTCTGCTGCGGGGTCCGCCGAGTGGCGTGACCCCCGTGAGGACGGCCTGCTGCCGGACGTCTACATCGCGATGGGGCAGACCGCCGAGAACGTCGCCCGCCACACCGGCATCAGCCGGGAGGACCAGGACCGCTGGGGCGTGCTGAGCCAGAACCGTGCCGAGGAAGCCATCAAGAGCGGCTTCTTCGCCCGCGAGATCTCCCCGGTGACGCTGCCCGACGGCACCGTCGTCTCCACCGATGACGGCCCCCGTGCCGGCACCAGCTACGACAAGATCAGCCAGCTCAAGCCGGTGTTCCGCCCCGACGGGACCGTCACCGCCGGAAACGCCTGCCCGCTCAACGACGGTGCGGCCGCCGTCGTCGTCATGTCTGATGCCAAGGCCAAGGCGCTGGGGCTCACCCCGCTGGCGCGGATCGTGGCCACCGGCGTCTCCGGGCTGTCGCCGGAGATCATGGGCCTGGGCCCGATCGAAGCCGTCAAGAAGGCCCTGGGCTACGCCAAGATGTCGGTCTCCGACATCGACCTGTTCGAGATCAACGAAGCGTTCGCCGTCCAGGTGCTGGGCTCGGCGCGGGAACTGGGCATCCCCGAGGACAAGCTCAACGTCTCCGGCGGAGCGATCGCCCTGGGGCATCCGTTCGGGATGACCGGTGCCCGCATCACCGCCACGCTGCTGAACAACCTGGCGACGCACGACAAGACGTTCGGCATCGAGACCATGTGCGTCGGCGGCGGGCAGGGCATGGCGATGGTGGTCGAGCGCCTGAGCTGAATCGGGGCCGGTTGCATCGGTTCTGCGCTGAGATCGCCTTCTTACGCGATTTCGCGATCTCAGCGCAGAACCGATTGCGTCCGCGTCGCCCATGCTGCGCTTAAGCGGCGAGTGACCTCGATCGGCGGTGTATCGCCGGCCACCCTGATGACGATCCAGCCCTCCGCCGCAAGCTCTTCGAGGCGGACGATGTCCCTCGCGAACTGAGCGCGGTCGGTGCGGTGGTGATCGCCGTCGTACTCGATGGCCAGCTTTCAACTCCGGCCAGCCCATGTCCAGGTAGTACTTGGTGCGGCCGTCGATGATGACGGGTAGTTGAGTCTGCGGCCTTGGAAACCCGGCCTTCATCACGTGCACCCTCAGCCAGGTTTCCTTCGGAGATTGAGCACCGGGGTCGTGCACGTCGAGCACGCGCGCGACTTGGCGAACTCGAGGTACCCCAGGGTGCAGCGAACAGAGTTTGCGGACTTCTGCGCTGTCCACTCGCGCAACGTTTCCCAGAGCATCGAGCCGTGCCACCGCGGCGCTGAGCGGATCCAGCCGGGCCAGATCGAAGGCGGTACGCACCAACGAGGTGACGGGACAGCCACCCAGCGTCACCACCTCGCCCTCACCGAGGATCGTCGTGCGGGTGGATATGCCCTCAGGCGGGCGGGCATTCGACCACACCAGCTCGATCGGCCGGGAATCGTCAATCCACCTGGCGCCATACAGCCGCGCTGCCGTCAGGCCTGTGACGACCCCCCGCCGCCCCGAACCACAGCCAGGCAGCTTCGACGCGCCGGGCAAAGGTCAGGTCAAGGTCAGCTGAGATGTAGACGCCGGGAAAGATGGCTCGGTACCTGGAGAGGGAGCGCAGCTGGTGCTTACGCACCCGGCCGGCATCAAGAGCCTCCGAGCCGATGAAGGGGCCTTCCATCGCCCCAGCATCGTGAACCGGGCCTAAACGAGTCTGCGCCCAGATCGCGATCTGTGGAGCAATCGCGATCTGGGCGCAGAGTCGATAAAGCTAGGAGTTACCTGTCGCTGCCGGAGAAGTAGGTCAGCAGCCGCAGGATCTCCATGTAAAGCCAGACCAGGGTGATGGTCAGCCCCAGGGCGATGCCCCAGGCGGCTTTCTCCGGCGCACCGGCGCGGATCAGCTGATCGGCGGAATCGAAGTCGATCAGGAAGCTGAACGCCGCGATACCGATGCAGACCAGGGAGAAGATGATGGCCATCGTGCCGCCGTTGCGGAGCGGGCCGGCGCTGTGGGTGAACAGGCCCATCACCATGTTGCCGAGCATGAGCACCAGGACGCCGACCATACTCGCGAACAGCATGCGGGTGAACTTCGGAGTAACCCGGATGGCACCGGTCTTGTAGACCACCAGCATTCCGATGAAGACCCCGATGGTGCCGAGAATGGCCTGGCTGATCAGCGCTCCCGCGCTGGCGCCGGACACATAGACATTGGCCAACACGAACGAGAACGCCCCGAGGAACAGGCCCTCCAGAGCGGCGTAGCCGAGCACGATCGCCGGATTGTCCTGCTTGCGGCCGAACGACGCGATCAGCACCAGGGCCAGACCGCCGAAGCCGCCGACCAAGGAGAACGGCCCAGCGAGCGCCAGGTTCCCGGACACCAGGAAGTAGGACACCGCCGCCACCACCGTCAGCACCCCGAGGGTCATACCGGTCTTCTGGACGACGTCGTCGATGGTCAGCGGCCGGGAAACGCCCGCTTGGGTGTACGGCTCATTCTGAAAGCCGACCTGGTTGGCCATTCCGGCCATACCGGTTCCGTACTGCGCGGATCGGTACTGCGCGGATCTGCCCTCTCGCTCGGGCAGCGAGCGGAGAATCGGGTTGCTGGTCTCCCGCACCGTGGATTCCTTCCTAAGTTCTGAGTAATCAATTCCCTCAACGGTCGACCACCCGGATTCGTTCCCGGCAAGTTCACAAAACCCCGCCGAGTCCGGGACGGACCGCTGCCCCTGACAGTACCCGCGCCGCGGTGCAGCGGGGGTGAGCTGGTAAAAGTTGGTGGGTCATGGCTCTTGCGCCGTGCCCCCGAGACCTGCCGATAACCGAGGAGCGCCGAGTGCCGGCTGAATCCGACCAGATCCTGACCCGCGTCCACAGCGGCGCCGGGTTCGTGACCCTCAACCGCCCGAACGCGATCAACTCGCTGACCCACACGATGGTCACCGCCATGCACAAGGCCCTGGACGACTGGGCCGACGACGCTGAGGTACGCGCCGTCGTCGTCAACGGGGCCGGCGAGCGGGGTCTGTGCGCCGGGGGCGACGTGGTGGCGATCTATCACAGCGCCAAGGCCGGCGGGGCCGACGCCCGCTCCTTCTGGTTCGACGAGTACCGCCTCAACGCGGCGATCGGCCGCTACCCCAAGCCCTACGTCGCACTCATGGACGGGATCGTCATGGGCGGCGGTGTCGGCGTCGGCGCACACGGCAGCGTGCGGGTGGTGACCGAGAAATCCAAGATCGCCATGCCCGAAGTCGGCATCGGCTTCATTCCGGACGTCGGCGGCACCTACCTGCTGTCCCGGGCTCCCGGGCGGCTTGGACTGCACGCCGCGCTCACCGGCGCCCCGTTCTCCGGGGCCGACGCGATCGCCCTCGGCTTCGCCGACCACTACGTGCCGCAGCGCGAGCTGGAACTGTTCAGCGCCGAGGTCGCCGCCGCGGGGGTGGAGTCGGCGGTGGAGGCCTTCGCCCAGGATCCGCCTCCCAGCCCCCTTGCCGCGCAGCGGGAGTGGATCGACCGGTGCTATGCCGGCGAAACCGTCGCCGATATCGTCGCCGCACTGCGTGAGCACGGCGAAGGTCCGGCCGGTGACGCCGCCAACCTCATCGCGACCCGTTCGCCGATCGCTCTTGCCGTCACGCTGGCTTCCGTGCGCCGGGCCGCGAAGCTGGACAGCCTGAAGGAGGCCCTGATCCAGGAGTACCGGGTGTCGTGCGCCTCGCTGCGCTCCCACGACCTGGTCGAAGGCATCCGTGCGCAACTGGTGGACAAGGACCGCAACCCCCAGTGGTCCCCCGCTTCCCTCGCGGAGGTCACCGACGACGACGTCGACGCCTACTTCACACCCGCCGATCCCGACCTGACGTTCTGAAAACCCCCGATCAAGAAGGACGAGAGAAGCACATGAGCTACGAGACCATCCTGGTGACCCGCGAGGGGCGCGTCGGCACCATCACGCTGAATCGCCCCAAGGCCCTCAATGCCCTCAACACCCAGGTGATGCACGAGGTCACCACGGCCGCCGCGGAGTTCGACGCCGATCCGGGTATCGGGGCCATCGTCATCACCGGTTCGGCCAAGGCATTCGCCGCGGGTGCCGACATCAAGGAGATGTCCTCCAAGTCGTACTCGGAGGTGTTCGACTCCGATTTCTTCGCCGAGTGGGCCAAGCTGACGGCGGTGCGTATCCCGCTGATCGCCGCGGTGGCCGGTTACGCCCTGGGTGGCGGGTGCGAGTTGGCGATGATGTGCGACGTCATCATCGCCGCCGACAACGCCAAGTTCGGCCAGCCCGAGATCAAGCTCGGCGTGCTTCCCGGCTGGGGCGGGTCGCAGCGACTGACCCGCGCGATCGGCAAGTCCAAGGCGATGGACATGATCCTCACCGGCCGCATGATGGACGCCGTCGAAGCCGAGCGAAGCGGTCTGGTGTCCCGGGTGGTGCCGGTGGACGCACTGCTCGACGAGGCCAACGCGGTGGCGATGACCATCGCGTCGATGTCCCGGTCGGCATCGCGGATGTGCAAGGAAGCGGTGAACCGGGCGTTCGAGTCCTCGTTGGCCGAGGGCCTGCTCTACGAGCGCAGGCTGTTCCACTCGGCGTTCGCCACCGAGGACCAGACCGAGGGCATGGCCGCTTTCATCGAGAAGCGCGACCCGGATTTCACCCACCGATAGGGTGTCTCGCGTGACCGTCATTGATGAAGCGCCGCTGAAAGCTGCTGAACCCAAGCGAGACTGGTGGCAGCGCCGCTACACCTTCACCGGAACCGCCGTCGGACTGCTCTTCATGCTGCTGTCGATGACGCCGTCGCTCCTACCGCGAGGGCCCCTGTTCCAAGGACTGGTGAGCGGTGTGGCCGGCGCGATCGGCTACTCGATCGGCGTCCTCGGGGTGTGGCTGGTCCGGTTCATGCGCTCCCGGCCCAGCAGCCCGCCGGCCCCGCGCCGGGCGTGGACCGTTCTGGTCATTCTCGGCGCCGTCGGACTCGTGCTCGGCATCGTCTACTTCCATTACTGGCAGGACCACGTCCGCGACCTCTTCGGTGTGGACCGGCTCAAGTGGTACGAGTACATCCAGGCCGGCGCACTGTCGTTGGTCTTGGTGTTCCTCTTCGTCGAGATCGGGCAGCTCATCGGCCGGCTGATCCGGTTCCTGGCCCGTCAGCTCGGTCGCGTTGCGCCACCGCGGGTTTCGTTCGTCGTCACGCTCATCACCGTGCTGGCCGTCTTCATCGCGGTCCTCAACGGCGTCATCGTGCGCGGCGCGATGGACCTGATGAACAAGACATTCTCGAAAGTCAACGACGAGCTGGACCCCAACCATCCCGCGCCCACCTCAGCGCTGCGCTCCGGCGGACCGGGCTCACAGGTGTCCTGGCCATCGATGGGCCATCAGGGCCGCATCTTCGTCGGCAACGGCCCGACCGTCGCGCAACTCACCGAGTTCAACAAGGCCCCGGCCACCGAACCCATCCGCGCCTATGCCGGCCTCAACTCCGCCAAAGGAATTCGTGCCACGGCCCAATTGGCGGCCGACGAACTGGAGCGCAAGGGTGGCCTCAAGCGCAAGCTGATCGGGGTGGCCACCACCACCGGCACCGGCTGGGTCAACGCCGCCGAGGCCGACTCGCTGGAGTACATGTACAACGGCGACACCGCGTTGGTCAGCATGCAGTACTCGTACCTGCCCAGCTGGCTGTCGTTCCTGGTGGACAAGGAGAACGCCCGGCAGGCCGGCGAGGCGCTGTTCGAGGCGGTCGACGAGAAGGTTCGCGCGCTGCCCGAGGCACAGCGGCCCAAGATCGTGGTGTTCGGCGAAAGCCTCGGCTCCTTCGGGGGCGAAGCGCCGTTCCTGCGGCCCAACAACATCATCGCCCGCACCGACGGAGCGCTGTTCTCCGGGCCGACGTTCAACAACACGATGCGCGACTTCATCACCGACAACCGGGATCCGGGTTCACCGGAGTGGCTGCCGATCTTCGACGACGGCGCCAACGTCCGGTTCGCTGCGCGCGCCGAAAACCTCGGCCGGCCCGACAAGCCGTGGGGCAGTCCCCGGATCGCCTATCTGCAGCATGCGTCCGATCCGATCGCCTGGTGGACGCCGGAACTGCTTTTCGCACAGCCGGATTGGTTGCGGGAACCGCGCGGTTACGACGTCTCCGGCGACATGAACTGGATCCCGGTGGTGACCTTCCTCCAGGTGGCTGCAGACATGGCGGTCGCCGTCAACGTTCCCGACGGCCACGGCCACCACTACGTCAAGGACGTCGTCAACGCCTGGGCGGGGGTATTGCAGCCGCCAGGTTGGACTCCCGATAAAACCGAACGCCTAAGAGGCCGCGTGAATCAGGACTACCCGCAGTAGCCAGCACCTTCAGCAGGCCCGCTGCGGCGATGGCCTGGTAGCCGTCGATCACGTCGGTTGCCCGACGCAGACCGAGGCTGTGCAGGGCCGCCGCCGCCAGGCTGGAGGTGTAGCCCTGCGAGCAGACCACCACCCACTCGACGTCGTCGTCCACCGCTTGTGGCAGGCGGGCCGGGCTGGTGGGATCGCAACGCCACTCCAGAACATTGCGCTCGATGACCAAGGCGGCCGGCAACGGCCCCTCGAAGGCACGCTGGGCGGCAGGTCGGATGTCCAACAGAACCGCGCCCCGGGCCAGCGCCTCGGGCACCTCAGCCGCCGTCAACCGCCGCAGCCCGGAGCGGGCGCGGGCCAGCATGTGGTCGACGCGGCTGCTCACGCGGTCATCTCCAGGTGGTCGACGAGTTCACTGCGGACGCGTCTGAGTCGCTTCCGGTCGGTCACCTCGTAGTAGGACATCGCAGTCAGCGGGGGCGAGTAGGCGTGCACACTGCCAATCAGCCCCGACAACACTCCTTGAACCCGGGATAGGCCATCACGGACGCCAGTGTTGCATAGATTGACCCCATGCTTTCTGCGCCCAACCCCGTGAGTGCCGTCCGTCGCCTGCCGCTTTTCGCCGCCGTCTGCCTCGCTGCCACAGCACTGGCGGCGTGTTCCTCAGACGGTGGCAGCAAGCCCAAACCGGTGGGCTCCGCACCCTCTGCCGCGCAGTCCGAGGCCGCCCCGGCGCAGGGTCCGATGGGCGTCTCCCCCGGCGGTGTGACCACGAGGATGGAGATCCCGGCGGAGTCCACCGAGGAGCAATATGCGCAGGCCTGCCTGACGGCCAAGGACTGGATGGACGCCCAGGGCGGCGACCCGCACACCCTGGTGGAGCCGTACCTCAAGGAGGTCCAAAGCTCCGCCGACGGCGGGCGGGCGTCGTTCGGCAAGACCTGGACCCAACTGACCGACCCGCAACGGGCCGGCGTCATCATCGCCGTGCGCGCCGCCGCCGACGGAGGCTGCTGACCGGCGTGCCGGAGTCCCTGGAATGACGCTGAGGGAAACTGGAACCGGGGGCGGAGAGCGGGAAGTGGAGCTATGGCCAAACGCGTCGCCCTGGCACTGGGCAGCGGTGGCGCCCGCGGCTACGCGCACATCGGTGTCATCGACGAGCTACTGAGCCGCGGCTACGAGATCGTCGGCATCGCTGGGTCGTCGATGGGCGCTCTGGTCGGGGGCCTGTACGCCGCCGGGGCACTCGACGAGTTCACCGACTGGGCAACCGCACTGACTCAGCGGGCCGTGCTGCGCCTGCTCGACCCGTCGATCACCGCCGCCGGCGTGCTACGCGCCGGGAAGATCCTCGAGACCGTCCGCGACATGCTGGGCGGGGAGATCATCGAGAACCTGCCCATCCCCTACACCGCGGTGGCGACCGACCTGATCGCCGGCAAGTCGGTGTGGCTGCAGCGCGGGCCTGTCGACGCCGCCATCCGCGCGTCGATCGCCATCCCCGGGGTGATCTCCCCGCACCTCCTCGACGGACGCCTGCTGGCCGACGGCGGCATCCTCGACCCGCTGCCGATGGCGCCGATCTCGGCCGTCAACGCCGACCTCACCATCGGGGTGAGCCTGTTCCGGGCCGACGCCGACCACACCGCCGACGAGGCGGGTCCTGAGCTGACACCCACCCGCGAACGCCTCAACCGACTGGTGCGCAGCACCTCGGCACTGTGGGAGCGATTCGGCACCGGGGTCGAGACATTCCCGACCGATGAGGCCGAGATGGACAGCGACGACTTCGAATCGCGGGACTCGACGATCCCGAGACTCGGGGGATTCGCGGTGATGAACCGCACCATCGAGATCGCGCAATCGGCACTGGCCCGCCACCAGATGGCCACCTATCCACCGGACCTGCTCATCGAGGTGCCCCGAACCGCTTGTCGCAGCCTGGATTTCCACCGCGCCGCCGAGGTGATCGCGCTGGGCCGCGAGTTGGCCTCGCGGGCGCTGGATGAGCACGGCC
>CAIOYU010000415.1 GCA_903862565.1 uncultured Actinomycetes bacterium
GCGAACTTCAGCGCGTCGGCGGCCATGTAGGTGTGGGCGATCCCGGTCGGGCAGGCGGTGATCGCGACGATCGACCGTGCATTCACCGTCGCTTGTGCGGCGACGGGTGTCGTGACAGCGGCGGGGGTGGCGCCGGCGGGCTTGACGGCACCGTCGACGAGCGCGACGAGTTCACCCGGGGTCGTCGCCGCCCGCAGCGAGGCGACGAAGTCTGGTCGGACCAGCGACCGCGCCAGGCTGGACAGCAGCGCCATGTGTTCCGAGCCCGCGCCCTCGGGGGCAGCGATCAGGAACACCAGGTCGGCGGGACCATCCGGGGCGCCGAAGTCCACCGCCGGGCGGAGCCGGGCGAACCCGATCGAGGGTTGCCGCACCGCGGCGGACCGGCAGTGCGGGATCGCGATCCCGCCGGGAAGGCCGGTCGCCGACTGGGCCTCCCGCGCCAGCGCGGCCGACTGCAGGGCAGGGCCGTCCTGGGCACGGCCGGCCTCGGCGAGCAGGCCGGCCAACCGGCCGATCACCGCCGCCTTGTCGGCCCCGGCGTCGACGTCGAGCAGGACAAGATCGGGGCTGATGATGTCGGTCATGACTCACCTTCGGGTTGGGGTCCGGACACTGCCGTGACCGTCACGTCGTCGATATCCAGTTGTTCCGGGGTCGGCATCGCCGACCCCGGCAGGGCTGCAGCTCCGCTGCCATAGGCCACCGCCATCCGCAGCCGCCCGGGTGCGTCCGCGCCTTCGACATCGGCGCGCACGTAGCCGGCCAGCGAGGAGTCACCGGCGCCGACGGTGCTGCGGGGCTGGATGGGCGGCGGTGTGGCCAGCCAGGCCCCACCTGCATCGACGAGCAGGGCGCCGGCGGCGCCGAGGGTGGCCAGCACAGCTCCGACTCCGCGGTCGATCAGCCTGCGCGCCGCGCGCACCACCGGTTCGGCGTCACCGCGGGACACCGCCGATTCCAGTTCCGCGGCCGACACTCCGGCAATGCTCGCCAGTTCCTCGGAGTTCGGCTTGATCAGATCGGGGGCGGCCTGCCCAAGGTTGCGGGCCACCGCCGTCAACGGTGCGTCGGAGGTGTCCACCGCCACCTTGCAGCCGTAAGGCCGCAGCGCGGCCACCATCTGTGAATACCAGTCGTCGGGCAGGCCGGGCGGCAGCGAACCGGACAGCACCACCCAGTCGGCCGATCGGGCCAACTCGACCACCGCCGCAACCAGCGCGTCGGCCTCGCCGGGCGACAGCCCCGCGCCGGGTTCGTTCACCTTGGTGGTGGTGCCGTCGGGTTCGGTGATGGCGAGGTTGGTGCGGACCGCGCCCGCCACCGGCACCGCGTGGACGCGCACCCCCTGCTCGCGCAGGCCGGCCAGAATCGGGTCGTGCCCGCCGGCCGGGAGCACCGCGATCGTGTCCAGCCCGGCCAGGGTCAGAGCCCGGGCGACGTTGACACCTTTGCCGCCTGGTTCGTTGGTCACCGTGCCGATCCGGTGGACGCCACCGGGTACCAGCGGCCCCGGCAGGGTGGCCGTCCGGTCGATGCTCGGGTTCGGGGTCACGGTGACGATCATTGGGCGACAACCACTTCCAGTCCTTCGGCGGCGAGACCGGCGCGGTCCCCCTCGCTGATCTCGGCATCGGTGACGAGCACGTCGACCGACTCGATCGGCGCGAAGCTGACGAACTCCTCACGTCCGATCTTGGAGGAATCCGCTACTACCACAACGAAATTCGCGCACCCGACCATCGCGCGCTTGACGGCGGCCTCGTCGGGATCGGGGGTGGACAGGCCGTGGCGCAGGCTGATCCCGTTGGCGCCCAGGAAGGCGACGTCGACGCGCAACGACTCCAGCGTGCTGACCGCCTGCTCGCCGACGCAGGCCTGGGTCAGCCCGCGTACGCGGCCGCCCAGCATCTGGAGCGAGACCGACATCGACCCGGCCAGCCGGGCGGCGATCGGTATCGAGTTGGTGACCACCAGTAGATCCCGGTCCGACGGCAGGAGCGCGGCCAGCCGCGCCGTCGTGGTGCCGGCGTCGAACAACGCCGTCGCGCCGGAGCGGGGCAGGTACTCGACGGCCGCGTGGGCGATGGCGTGTTTGTGTCGAGCCCGGGTGGCCTCGCGTTCGTCGACGCTGGGTTCCACCAGATGCAGCGCCCGGGTCGGCACCGCTCCGCCGTGCACCCTGCGCAGCACCCCGGCCCGGTCGAGGACGGCCAGGTCTCGGCGCACCGTCTCGGTGGTGACGTCGTAGGCCTGCGCCAGTTCGGTCACCGAGGCGCGGCCCTGGGCGATCACCTGGGCGGCGATGGCTTGTTGGCGTTCCTCGGGGTACACGTGACTTCCTGTGGAATCGGGTGTGGTTTTATCCACACTTCATGTTGATATATGTGGTTTTACCGCCATTGCCGTCGGAATGTCAACCGTTTGCTCTAATCCACTTCATGACCTCCTCACAAACATCGGCGCTCCAAGGAGTTCCCGTGGTTCCGGGCGTCCGATTCGCGCCTGTGATCAGGGCAAACCGACTGCCACCCATCAGTGAGCTCGACACCGGGGGAGAACTGGCCGAGGCGGACCGCCCGGCCGAGGTCGCCCGGTTCGGTGCGGCCGCTGCCACCGTCGCCCAGCGGCTGCGCGACCGCGCCGCCGCGGCGACCGGTGCTGCTGCCGGCGTGCTCGCCGCCACGGCGCAGTTGGCGACCGACCGGGCATGGCTCGGTTCGGCGGAGAACGCGATCAAGGCCGGCAAGCCCGCCATCCGTGCCACCAACGACGCCGCCACCCAGTTCATCGAGATGTTCACCAAGATGGGCGGCCTGATGGCCGAACGGACCACCGACCTCAAAGACATCCGCGACCGCGTCATCGCCGAACTCGCCGGCCTGCCGGCCCCGGGCGTTCCCGACCCGATCGAGCCGTCGATCCTGTTCGCCGAGGACCTGGCCCCGGCCGACACCGCCGGTCTGGACCCGCACCGCATCGTCGGCCTGGCCACCTCCCTGGGCGGCCCGACCAGCCACACCGCGATCATCGCCCGCCAGTTGGGCATTTCCTGCGTGGTCGCGGTGAAAGGACTCGACGACGTCCCCGCCGGCACCATGGTGCTCATCGACGGCAACCGGGGAACCATCTCGGTGGACCCCGACCGCGCCGACGCGGCGGCGGCGGTCGCCGCCTCCGACGTCGCCGCCGCGGCGATGGCGGGCTGGGCCGGGCCGGGGGCGACAGCCGACGGTCATCCGGTGTCGATCCTGGCCAACGTCGCCGACGGCACCGCCGCCCGCGCCGCGCGCCAGGCGCCCGTCGAAGGCGTCGGCCTGTTCCGGACCGAGTTGTGCTTCCTCGACGCCGACACCGAGCCGAGCGTCGCCGAGCAGACCTCGATTTACGCCGAGGTGCTCGACGCCTTCGCCGGGCAGAAGGTGGTGATCCGCACCCTCGATGCCGGATCCGACAAGCCGCTGAAATTCATCACCAGCCCCGAGGAGGAGAACCCGGCGCTGGGTGTGCGCGGGTTCCGCATCATCGCGATCGACGCCGATCTGGTGGGCCGCCAGCTCGATGCCATCGCCGCCGCGGGCGCCCAGACCGGCAACGCCCCGTGGGTGATGGCCCCGATGATCGCCACCGTCGAGGAGGCCCGGCAGTTCGCCGGCCTGGCCCGGGACCGCGGGCTGCATCCCGGGGTGATGATCGAGGTTCCCGCCGCCGCGCTGCTCGCCGAGAAG
Organism: uncultured Actinomycetes bacterium; assembly: GCA_903862565.1. Lineage (GTDB taxonomy): Bacteria > Actinomycetota > Actinomycetes > Mycobacteriales > Mycobacteriaceae > Mycobacterium. The sequence continues at coordinate 3,729 of CAIOYU010000415.1, forward strand.
ATCCTCGAGCACGTCGAGTTCCTGTCCATCGGGACCAACGACCTGACGCAGTACACGATGGCCGCCGACCGGATGTCCTCGGACCTGGCCACCCTCACCGACCCGTGGCAGCCGGGTGTGTTGGCCCTCGTCGCGCAGACCGCGCGGGCCGGGCAGACCACCGGCAAGCCGGTCGGCGTGTGCGGGGAGGCCGCTGCCGACCCCCTGCTGGCGTGCGTGCTGATCGGCTTGGGGATCACCTCGCTGTCGGCGGCCGCCTCCGCGGTCACCCCGGTGGGGGCCAAACTGGCGACGGTGACGCTGCAACAGTGCCGGGACGCCGCCGAGGCCGTGTTGGCGACCGCCGGCCCGACCGAGGCTCGCGAGGTCGCCCAGGCGGTCCTGGGTTAGACCGGTTCTCCGGAGACCGAAAGCGGGACGGGGTCGACGACGGGCGCCGGGTAACTCAGCTCGAGTTCTCCGATGTTGGCCGCCGCCGTCACCAACGGCAGCGCGGCAGCCGTCGGTTCCGCCACATCGCCGGACTCGGCCCGCAGCGCACGGATGAAGTCTTCGCCGATCGGCAGGGAGACTCCGTCGTCGGACTCGGCACCGCCCTCCAACCGCGTGCACACCGCCACGGTGTGGGCTTCGAGGATTCCCCGGGCCAGCGGATACGGACCAAGGGGCGGCGGACTGATGTCGGCGATGAGGTCGGCGGCGGTACGAAGCCGGGGGATCCGGTTGTTGGTGTCGAGCAACTCGGCGTCGACGGCGCCGCCGCTTTCGGAGACGTACACCCGGACGGCGTCCCCATAGGTCCGCAGTGCGATCAGTGTCTCGTTGGATAATTCGACGACGGCGGTGTCGATCGTCGGAGAGGCGCCGCGGGTGACGCGGAGCAGTGCGGCCTCAAGGTAGTGCGAGGCCGCGGACTGGGCCTCGCGCATCGCCTTCAGGACCGCGTTCTTGGTTCCGCCCGGCCACAGCAGCACCGATACGACCAGCCCGACCAGCGCGCCGATCAGGATGTCCTCCATGCGCACCAGTCCCACCTGCCAGCCCGTGGGCCGCATCAGGTTGAACACGATCAGCACCATCATGGTGAACATCGCCTGACTGGCGGTGAACGATCCGACCACCGAGACGTAGGTCGAGCCGAAGGCCACCACCGGCAGCAACGCCCACAGGACCGGCGGGTCCACGCCCAGCGGTCCGATCACCGCGGCACCGATCGCGATCCCGACAGCCGTCCCGGCCACGGCACGCACGGCCGTGCTGCCAGTGGTCAGCACGCTGCTGCGCAGCACAGAGAGCGCGCCCAGCACGATCCACGGGCCGTTTTGGATTGGAAGCAGTTTGGTGACCAGCACGGCCAGCGCCAATGCCGAGCCGGTGCGCAGGCTGTTGAGCACCGTGACGGACCGGGTGCTCATGTATCCGCCGAGGGAGGCGACGGCGGCCCGCTTGCTGTACACCCGGTCGGCGATCCCCGTTTCGGGCAACTGCCGGCCGAGTAGCCGCGCCCAGATGGGCCTGCTGTCCGCGGCAGCCGCGGACGCGATGATCTTTCCGGTCAAGCCGATCGTCGCGCTCATGGTGCGGCGTTCGAGCAACTCCCGGCCCAGTTGCACGGCGGTGTCGTCGTCGGGTTCGGCCAGAATGTCGGCGATGTTCTCGTCGTAGTGCTGGTGGGCGACCGCCCGGTTCTCGGCGACCGCCGCCGTCAGAGCGACACCGGCAGCGGCCTCGTCACCGGCGTTGACGGAGGCGTTGAGGACGTCGGCGCTGCGGCGCAGCACTTGCACGCTGTGTGGCCGGACCGGTCCCAGCAGGTCGGCGGTATCGGGGCCAACCCGATCGGCAAGCCACTCGAGGTTGGACGTCACCCGAATCAGCGCGCGGCTCCCGGCGGTGAGCGTGACGGGCCGGAAGGGCCGCCTGAGGAATCCGTTCCGCAGGGCGTCCATCGCCGCGCTCACCTCGTCGGCCAGTGCGTCCGGGTCGGAACCCCGGGCACCGGCGCCGTCGATCCGGTCGGCCAGTGCGGTGCACAGCCGCCCCGCCTGCAGGCGAAGTTCCCGGCTGTAGCGCGGCGGGAACAGGAACAGGGCGGCGGGCACGCAGACGGTCAGTGCCAGCAGCCAGCCCAGAAGCCGGTCACTCAACGGCCCGGTGGGGGTGATGCAGACCGGCAGCACGAAGGTCATCAGCGTGGCGCGCTGTCCTGCGGCGATGACTTCGCTGAGCAGGCCGAGGACGCTCACCAGTGCACCGACGACGAAACACAGCGGCACTGCCACCCAGACATGCGTTGCGGCGAGCGTGCCGAGCGTGATCAGGATGATGCCGTTGAGGCCCAGGCTGCAATAGCCCACCGCCCGGTTGCTGGTGGTGCCGGGAAAGTCGGCGACGATCAACAGGGCGATCGAGCCCACCAGGGTGAACACCGGCGTCTGGGTGGGACCTGCGAGCGCGAAGCTCAGGGCTGCGGCCAGGGGGATCACGATGGCGGCGCGCAGTGCTCGGCGCGCGCCGTCGTTCCCGGGGTCTCGCGCTTTTATCCGATCGATGATCCGGGCGGCAACGCTTCCGGTTGCGGTGCCCGTTCCGCTGCCGGGCGGCGTCACCACACCGGCCTCACTGTGCAGGGACTGAGGCGAAACGCCCTGACTCGAGCATGTCGAGCATCTGTTTGCTGATCCACTCGTAGACCTCTGGTTGTCGCGGAAGCGTCGCCTGTTCGTACCCGACCAAGAGGTAGATCGCCCAGTTGGCGAACACCTCGGCCTGCCGGTGATCGTTGACGATCTCCATGGCGTAGTCATAACAGACGGCGAACCGCTGCCGGTCGGCCTCGCGTTGTACCGCGAGGACCGCGGGGTCTACCGAACTCCAGGCGCGGATGGCGGATTCTGCGCTGTGCGGCAGCGATAACGCTACCGCGATGATCATCTGCATGCGCTTGCGCGGGTCCGGTTCGGCGCGGAACAGCGCGGCCAGGCGCAACGAGCGATCCTCCAGCCAGTAGTCGATGAGGGCGCGGGTGTAGGTCGACCAGTTGGGGAAGTAGTGATAGAAAGACCCGGTCGTCACACCAAGTCGGCGGCAGACCTCTGCCAGCTTCAGCCCGCCGAAGCCAAGGTCGGCCAGTATGTCCAGGCCTGTCTCGAAGTAGGACGCCCGGGCGGCGACGGTTGCCATGACTCCAGACCCTATTCCCCGGGATGGTCTTGTGGTATCGGATCACCCGCACGGGTTGTTGCTCGCACACCCCCGACCCGCCTGCCGCCACCAGCAAGGTCGTGGCAGAATCAAATACATGCCGTCCAGCTCCAGGCGGGGACCGGGGCGGCCCCCTGCGGCGAAGTCCGCTGAAACCCGCGCCAGGATTTTGTCCGCCGCCCGCGAGGTGTTCAGCGAACTGGGTTATGACGCCGCCACCTTCCAGGAGATCGCAGTCCGCTCCGACCTGACGCGTCCTGCCATCAATCATTACTTCTCGACCAAGACCCACCTATACCGGGAGGTCCTTGCTGCGGCCCACCAGATGGTCATTGCGGGCGGGTACGCGCAGGCCCGCCGTGCGACGGGCTTCGCCGATCGGGTGGAGGCTTTCATCGGGGTCGCACTCGCCGCAGCGGAACACGACAGGTCGATGGCGGCCTGCCTCCTCAACTCCGTGCTGGAGTGCCAGCGTCATCCCGAACTGCGCCAGGATGATCACGACCTGGTTCACACCGTGCGGGACTTCGCCGGGTGGGCACTGCGCGACGGGGTGGCACAGGGTGAACTGCGCGCCGACCTCGACCTCGGTGTGACCACCGAATTGCTGGTCGCGATGCTGTGCGGACTCGGTTTCTACGCCGGTTTCATCGGCGAGCCGGAACGCCTGCCGCGGGTCGTGTCAGATTTCATCGACATGGTGCGCCGCAATGCTTCTGACCCCGCCAAGTAGCCTGTCTAACTTTCGTTAGGATGGGGCTCACCGATCTGGAGCCCCTGAGGAGCAACGATGAGCAGCCTGCGCAGCCACGACGACACTTGGGACATCGCCACTAGCGTGGGAACCACCGCGGTGATGGTGGCCGCGGCGCGCGCCCGCGAGACCGAGAGCGCTGAACCGCTGATTCGCGATCCCTATGCGCGCATGCTCGTCACGGGCGCCGGCACCGGGGTGTGGGAGGCCTTCCTGGACGGGTCTATGGCCGACAAGATCACCACGGCCGACCCGGAGGCCGCCGCGATGTTCAACAACATGCTCAGCTACCAGGCGGTGCGGACCCTGTTCTTCGACACCTTCTTCACCAACGCCGCTGCTGCCGGGATCCGACAGGTGGTGATCCTGGCGTCCGGGCTGGACTCTCGTGCCTACCGGTTGCACTGGCCCGAGGGAACCGTCGTTTACGAGATCGACCAGCCAAAGGTGTTGGAGTACAAGGCCGAGATCCTCTCGGACAACGGTGTCGAGCCCACCGTTGCGCGTCACGAGGTGGCGATCGACCTGCGTCAGGACTGGCCGGCGGCATTGACCGGTGCGGGCTTCGATCCGGCTGCGCCCACCGCCTGGCTGGCCGAGGGTCTGCTGATGTACCTGCCGGCAGAGGCGCAAGATCGGCTGTTCGAGCAGATCGCCGAACTCAGCGCACCGGGAAGCCGACTTTCTGCGGAGGCCGTGCGTCACCACGACGAGGAGCGTCGGGCCCAGATGCGGGCGCGCTGGGACAAGATGTCCGACGACATCGGTATCGAGCGCACCGTCGACATCCAAGATCTGACCTACAACGACGTGCACCGTGCCGACCTCGCCGAGTGGCTCAACGCCCACGGTTGGACGGCCTCCGCCACCGCCTCCAATGAAGCGATGAAGCGGCTGGACCGATGGGTCGAGGTGCCCGGCCAGGAGGAGCAGGAGAGCTTCTCCTGGTTCGTGGTCGCAGACCGCGGATAGGGTGTTCCTCGGCTTGGCGTCGCTGAGGCTTGGCGTCCTGAGTCACATCGCCCGTCAGTAGAATCAGCGGCACAGTCCACCGCCGTCCCGAGAGGATTCTTCATGCCCGGAGTTCACGATCGCGTCATTGTCGTCACCGGTGCCGGGGGCGGACTGGGTCGCGAGTACGCGCTCACCCTCGCCAAGGAGGGCGCCAGCGTCGTGGTCAACGACCTGGGCGGCTCCCGTGACGGCACCGGGGCCGGCCATTCGATGGCCGATCAGGTGGTTGCCGAGATCAAGGCGGCAGGCGGGCGGGCGGTGGCCAACTACGACAGCGTGGCCGACGCCGACGGCGCGGAGAGCATCATCAAGACCGCCCTCGACCAGTTCGGCGCCGTCCACGGCATCGTGAGTAACGCCGGCATTTTGCGCGACGGCACCTTCCACAAGATGACGTTCGACAACTGGGACTCGGTGCTCCAGGTCCACCTCTACGGCGGCTACAACGTGATCCGGGCGGCGTGGCCGCACTTCCGCGAGCAGGGCTACGGGCGCATCGTGGTGGCGACCTCGACCAGCGGCCTGTTCGGCAACTTCGGTCAGGCCAACTACAGCGCCGCCAAGCTGGGCCTGGTCGGCCTGATCAACACCCTCGCCCAGGAGGGCGCGAAGTACAACATCAAGGCCAATGCGCTGGCCCCGATCGCGGCCACCCGCATGACCGAGGACATCCTCCCGCCGGCGGTGTTCGAGAAGCTCACCCCGGAGTATGTCGCCCCGGTGATGGCCTACCTGTGCACCGAGGAGGTGCCCGACACCGCGTCGGTGTTCATCGTTGGCGGTGGCAAGGTGCAGCGGGTGGCGCTGTTCCAGAACAAGGGCGTCACCTTCGACCATGTGCCCACCGTCGACGACGTCGCCGCGCACTGGTCGCAGATCGACGACCTGTCCGCGCCCGAGCCAGCTGCGTTCAAGCTGTAGTTCGCGCACGGCCCCGACTGGCTGGAGGACGTGTCCTTGGACGTGCCGTCGAGTGACTCTCCCACGATGATCGAGATCCCCCCGCAATCCGGTGCGATCGCCAAGCTCTCAGCCGGTCACCGGGTCCGGATCGTCGACGTCGAGGGAGCCCAGGTCGCCGACCTCTTCGCCGTCCTCGTCGACGATCCCGACGATTGGCTCAGCGTGGCCGTCACCCGGGGTGCGAACTGGAGGATGTTCCCCAAGGTCGGCGAATATTTCCTTAGCCACTCCTACCGCCCGGTGCTGGGCTTCGAGCGCGACGACTCCCCGGGCGTCCACGACATGCTGGCGGCCTCGTGCAGTGCCGAGATGTACGCCGCACTCGGGCATATCGGCTACCACCGCAGTTGCAGTGAGAACTTCCGCATGGCGGCCGCGCGGATCGGCTGGAATCCGGTGCACGTTCCTGATCCGGTGAACATCTTCCAGCGCACCCCGATCGACGCCTCCGGTACGATCTCGGCCCTGCCGGCCCTCACCGCGCCCGGTGATTCGGTGACGTTGCGTGCGGAAGCGCCCGTCTACGTCATCGTGACAGCGTGCTCGATGGACCTCGAACCGATCAACGGCGATCGCTGTACGCCGTTGCGCTTGGAAATCGGTCCCTGAGACGGTGCGCGAGCAGTAGTCGCCGGACTGCTCGTCGGCCTGGCCGTCGCGGTTGCGCGCGGCCCCGGTGTCGCCCTGGCCGCCGGGAGCGGGATCGCCACGGGCGACGCCCTGTGGGCGGCGGTGGCGGCGGGAGCCGGTCTCGCCCTGAACCGACTGCTGGCGCCGTGGGCGACGGCCCTGCAGTGGATTGCCGTCGCGGCGCTGGTCCTGCTCTGGGTACTAGGGGTGCGCGAACTTCTGCGCCGGCGTCCCCCTGCGCCTGTCGGCCGACTGCCGCCGAATGCTGCTTGGCGGCGGTGAACGCGGCCAGCAGTCCCTAGACCGCCGCGCGGCTGTTGATGATGGTCATGGTCGTTCCTCGGGGTTGGTGATGCGGCTGTGGTGCCGGTCGGCACGGTGCGTGCGCAACCGCGGGGGTGTCGGGGTCAACCCCGAAGAGACCGACCGGGCGGTGAGCGGATGTGGCTCCCCGGCCCCGGCGGCCGGCGCGCCAGCGCCCTGGCCGTCCGGGCACGGTAGGGAGCCACACGCCCTCGCTCCGCGCTCCGGCCGGGTGGGCGTGGGTTGAGGCCGACGGGTTTCCCCGCGGTTACGCTGGGCGAACTGCTGACGGCTTAAAACGGATGTTGCACAGGCTTTTTGGGGCCATCGGCAGGTGGCCTGGAGGCGGGGACACTCGGGAGTGCTCCGTGGCGGGCCCGGTCAGCGGCGGCGCCGCTACCACTGGATTCCGAACCAGAGCACCCAGAAGAAGACGGCGTTACCGGTGCTGCGCAGGGTGGTTACCGGTGCTGCGCAGGGTGAGGACCAACAGCGCGGCGATCAGCAGGGGAGCCCAGAAGTCGAACACCCACACCCGCACAACAGGTTTCATCGGCACGACCGCCAAGACGAGGAGCGCGGGGACCACGAC
>CAIOYU010000416.1 GCA_903862565.1 uncultured Actinomycetes bacterium
CTACTGGCCGCCGACCCCGCCGAGGTTGTTTACCAAGCGGCGCTGGGCAATTCGGGCGGACGGTGGCTGGTGAACGGGGCGACGCGGGTTCTGGCCGTCAACCCGCTGCCGCTGCCGGATTCCTGTCCCTGACGACAACGCAGCCGGGACGCTAATTTTTCGTCTCGTCCGCCAGTGCGATCAGCCGCTCCCGCACCAGTTCGGGTCGCTCGTCGATGACGAAGTGACCGGCGTCGACCGGTTCGAAGGTGTAATCGTCGGCTTTGGCGGACACCGGCGACGCGAGCGAGTGATGGACCGCGAAGTCGCTCATGCCGAACAGGGCACGGATCGGGACAGCGGTGCGCCGCTGCTCGGGATTCTTTGCCGCCGAGGGCAATTCATGCAGCAGGAAGGTCCGGTAGGTATCGGTCGCCGTCCGTGCGCAGACCGGGTCGCGGAACCGCTCCGCGTACACCTTGGCTGCGGCGCGGCCCACGCGGTGCGACTTGGGACCAGAGGCGAAAATGACGCGCTCCAGGTAACGGGTGCGCTGGTGCAGTGCCATCCCGACGCTCGCCACGAACGGCTGGTAGGCGAGGAGCCGCCAGAAGTGCGGCAGCGTGGTGCGTGGGGTCTGCCACGGGTGAGCCATGTTGCACACCAGGTAGCCGTCGAACCGTTCGGGCGCGGCCAGGACCATCAGGTAGCCCACGAAAGCGCCCCAGTCATGGGCGACGAGCAGGACCCGATCCAGGCTGAGTGCATCCATCAGGGCCAGCACGTCCCGGGCAGCGTCCTCCTTGGCCCAGCGGTGCGGCGCCGGCCCGGACCACCCGTATCCGGGCAGGTCGGGGGCGATGATGCGCAGTCCGGGAGGCGGATCGGCCAGCAAATCCCGGTAGACCCAGTGATGTTGCGGCCACCCGTGCAGTGCGATCACCGGCCTGCCGTCCACCGGCCCCGCCTCGGTGACGTGGAACCGGACGCCGCGCGCTTCGACGAAGGAACGTCGCACGCCGGGGATGGCAGGGGGCTCGCTGTGCGCCCCGATGTCAGGAGCCGGCATCGGCTATTCCGCGATTCCGCTATTCCGGAAATAAGGTTCGACCGTGCCGCTGAGCTTGATGACCATCGGATTTCCGCGGCGATCCCTAGCGGTGGGGACTTCGACACGTACCCAACCTTCGGCCACGTCGTATTCGTGAACATTGGTTTTCTCGACGCCATTGAAGCGAATACCCACATCGCGCAGGAGCGCCTCTTCGTCATAGAAGGAGCTGCGCGGGTCAATGGAGAGGTGATTCGGTGGGACGTCTGTGGTCTGATCCTCGGACATGATGGCTTTCGTTAAATGCTGCGTCAGGTCTTCGTTGAGTCTCTAAGAACCTACGCGACCCCGGCCTGCGCGACCACCACGGGAACGGATGTCAGAGAGAAAGCCCGGACATCTGGCGGACCCTGCCCGGGTCGGCTGTGATGAGCCCTTGGGTAGGGGGTGTGGTTGGAGGGTAACTGTCGTCAGAGTTGTCGCCAAAAACGTCGTCAGCACGGGCGTGGAACTCACCTGCGCGATACCCGCTTGGGCCGGCCCCAGCAAAGGGGAAGCCGGCCGGTGTCTAGGCCAGCCCGCGGCATGATGTTTTGATTGATACAAACAGCGGCTATGATGGTTAGTATCTATCGCGACGACTGTTTGTAAGGAGGTTTGCATCATGCTTTTCGAGCCGCCGGCACTGGACGCCCGCGAGCTCGAGGTCATCTCCGAGATCGACGAACTCCGCCAGCGATTGCGTTCGCGCCTTTACGAACCGCGCCGTTGGACGGGCTCTCTACGCCGGGTGCAATTCGCCCGCGCAGTCCAAGGGTCCAACAGCATCGAGGGTTACGAAGCCAAACTTGACGATGCGCTCGCCATCGAGATGGGCGAAGAAGCCCTCGACGCCAGCGAAGAAACCGCCTTGGCCATGAAGGGCTACCGCGATGCGATGACCTACGTGCTCCAACTCGCGGAGGAGCCCAGATTCCGCTTCGAGGAACAACTCATCAAGAGCCTTCACTTCATGATGACGAATTACGACCTGAAGAGCCGCCCAGGCCGGTGGAGGGCCGGGCCGATCTACGTCCAGAAGGAAGAGACCGGCGAGATTGTCTACGAGGGCGTCGACGTCGACTCCGTCGATGCCCTCATTCACGAACTCGCCACATACCTGGAATCCGATGGGGATATCCCGATCGTCGTCAAGGCCGCGATGGCGCACCTCAACCTCGCGCTCATCCATCCCTTCCGGGACGGAAGCGGTCGAATGGCGCGGTGCCTCCAAACGCTGGTGCTCGCTCGGGAAGGAATCGTTTCCCCGGTGTTCTCCAGCATCGAGGAATACCTGGGCCGTAACACACAGCCTTACTACGACGTCCTCGCAACGGTCGGAGCCGGCTCCTGGCAGCCCGACAATGACACAAGGCCCTGGATTCGCTTCGTCCTCACGGCACACCTACGCCAAGCGAAAACCGTACTGCGACGGACCAAAGAGATCGAAACGGTGTACTTGGAACTCGAACGCCTCGTGGCCCGCTACCGGCTGCCCGAACGCACCCTCGAAGCGCTTTTCGACGCATCTTCCGGGCTCAGAGTCCGGCGGGCCGTCTACCGCGCAATTCTCGAAAACCAAAGCGACGATTCGGTCAGTGAACAGACAGCGACCCGCGATCTGCAGAATCTCACCAGCCACGGCCTCCTCGTCCCACACGGCGAACGCCGCGGACGCCATTACACGGCAGGCCCCGAACTCGCCGCCATCCGCGAACGCGTGATCAAGAACCGCGACCCCCGCGACGACTCCGACCCGTTTGCCGTCAATGCCTCGGATTCAGCTCAAGAGCCCGATAGTCGAACGTGACACTAGATCTACGTTTGCGGCAGTTTCTACTCTTGTCTTGTTTTTCGACAAGCTCTGCTCGCGCTTTTCGACAGTCCGCGGCGAAGGTGCTGCAGTCATCGCAGGCTCGGACAGGAAAGAGAGAGGACCCGTAACCACCACAGGCGAAGTGTGGGGTCCCACGTTGTCGTCAAAACTGTCGTCAAATGGGCCTCGAAAAGCCCCCACCATTGCCGTTTTCCCTGGTGGAGCTAAGGGGACTCGAACCCCTGACCCCCACACTGCCAGTGTGGTGCGCTACCAGCTGCGCCATAGCCCCAAGTGCGGATTTGAAACTACACCACCGTCCCAGCAGCCTCAAAACCACCGGTCGGAGAGTGCAACGAAATCCCGGCTGGAGCCTGGGGACTAAACGGCTGAGCCTAGGGACTACAACAGCTATTGCCCAGACGCCGGCTTCGGTGCGCGCCGCGTGCGCACCGGCTCATCACGGGTCTCCGGGGCGAAAACCCAGCCGATGGCTGCGATCACCAGGATCGCACCGCTGATGCCGAAGGCCCATCCGTAGGACATCTGCTGGGCGATCAACCCGACCCCCAGGGATCCGACGATGGAACCGAAATCCGACATCATCTGGAAGGCCGCGATCGCCGTGCCGCCCCGGGCTTTGCCGATGATGTCGGCAACCGCAGCCTGCTGGGGAGAGGCGTAGATGCCGGAGGCCGCGCCGGCGATCACTGCCTCGACGTAGAACATCGGCAACGAATCCGACAGCCCCAACGCGACCGTCGACGCCGCAGCCAGGACCAGCCCGGCGATCAGCAGCGGCTTGCGCCCGATCCGGTCGGAGATCCGGCCGCTTTGAAACACCACCGCGACATTGCCGACCGCGAAGGCGGCCAGCGCCAGCCCGGCGACGTGACGCGGCTGCCTGTCGAGCACCTCCTCGACGAAGAGCGGAACAAGGGCGAACCGCAGGCCGAACAGCGACCACCCGGTGGCGAAGTTCGACAGCAGCGCCGCCCGATAGGCGCGATGCCGCCACGCCACCCGCACGGTGACCGTCACCTCGTCTTCGTCCGCAGGAGCGGCCAACTCGGACTTGCGTAGCCCGATCAGCACCACCACCGCTGCCACGATGAGCAGAGCCCCGTACATGAAGAACGGTGCGCGCAGACCGAGGCCTGCGGTGAGATTGCCCAGCACCGGGCCGGCCACCGAGCCGACCAGGAACGCCCCCGAAAACAGCCCCGCCACCCGGCCCCGGGCGTCGTGCGGGCTGATCCGGATCATCAGTCCGAGCGCGGAGACGAAGAACATCGTCGAGCCGACACCGCCCAAAGCCCGGTACACCAGCAGCTGCCAGTAGGTGTGGGCGAAGGCGCACGCGACGGTGGTCACCGCGACGATGACCACACCACTGATGTAAACCTTCCGCTCCCCCAACCGCTGCACCAGCATGCCGGTCGGCGGCGCGGCAAGCAGGCGCATGACGGCGAACGCGGTGATCATGAAGGTCGCCGCGCCGATGCTGACCCCGAAGTGCCGCGCCAGGTCCGGCAGCACCGGGGCCACCAGTCCGTACCCCAGCGCCACGATGGCGTTCGCCCCGATCAGCGACCACACCTCGCGAGGCAGCTGAACCTTCGCCTCTGCTGGGGCGTCCTCGGCGATGGGGCTCACCCGATGACTGTATTCACCACTTCCTTGGCGGCTTGCTGCACCTCGGCAAGATGCTCTGGTCCCTTGAACGACTCGGCGTAGATCTTGTACACGTCCTCGGTGCCCGACGGCCGGGCGGCGAACCAGCCGTTGGCGGTGGTCACCTTCAGTCCACCGATCGGCGCGCCGTTGCCCGGGGCGTTGGTGAGTTTGGCGATGATCGGTTCGCCGGCCAGTTCCGTGGCGCTCACCTGGTCCGGGGACAGCTTGGCAAGCCGGGCCTTCTGCTCACGGTTCGCTGGGGCGTCCATCCGGGCGTACACTGGGGCTCCGTACTTCTCGGCCAGCTCGGCGTAGCGCTGAGACGGCGTCTGCCCGGTGACGGCGAGGATCTCCGAGGCCAGCAGGCACAGCAGAATGCCGTCCTTGTCGGTGGTCCACACCGATCCGTCCTTACGCAGGAACGACGCCCCCGCCGACTCCTCACCACCGAATCCGATTGTGCCGCTGATCAATCCGTCGACGAACCACTTGAACCCGACGGGCACCTCCACCAGCGTGCGACCCAGGCCCGCGACCACCCGGTCGATGATCGACGAACTCACCGCGGTCTTGCCGACGGCCACCCCGGCCGGCCAGTCCGGGCGGTGGGTGCAGAGGTAGTCGATCGCCACGGCCAGATAGTGGTTGGGGTTGAGCAGCCCTGCGTCAGGGGTGACGATGCCGTGCCGGTCGGCGTCGGCGTCGTTTCCGGTGGCGATCTGGTAGCTCTCCCGATTGGCGATCAGCGAGGCCATGGCGTTGGGCGAACTGCAGTCCATCCGGATCTTGCCGTCGGTGTCCAGGGTCATGAACCGCCAGGTGGCGTCGACCAACGGGTTGACCACGGTGAGGTCGAGGTTGTGCTGCTCGCCGATCGCGCCCCAGTAGTCGACGCTGGCTCCCCCGAGGGGGTCGGCGCCGATCCGGATGCCCTCGGCCCGGATGGCGCCGATGTCGACGACGTTGGGCAGGTCGGAGACGTAGGCGTCCATATAGTCGTGGCGCTGGACACGGCCGAGCGCCCGGGCCAGGGGAACCCGCTTCACCTCCTTGCATCCGCCGCGCAGAATGTCGTTGGCGCGCTTGGCGATCACCGACGTCGCATCGGTATCGGCCGGGCCGCCGTTGGGCGGGTTGTACTTGAAGCCGCCATCGCGGGGCGGGTTGTGCGACGGGGTGACGACGATCCCATCGGACAGACCCGAGGTACGACCGCGGTTGTAGGTCAGGATCGCGTGGCTCACCGCCGGCGTCGGGGTGAAGCGGTCGGCGGAATCCACCAGCACCGCAACGTCATTGGCAGTCAGCACCTCCAACGCCGAGACCCAGGCCGGTTCGGAGAGCCCATGGGTGTCACGCCCGATGAACAAGGGGCCGTCGGTGCCCTGGGCGGCGCGGTACTCGGCGATCGCCTGGGTGGTGGCCAGGATGTGCGCCTCGTTGAACGCGCCGTCCAGGCTCGACCCGCGATGGCCCGAGGTTCCGAACACCACCTGCTGGGCGACGTCCTCGGGATCGGGTTGCACCGTGTAGTACGCGGTGACCAGGTGGGGCAGGTCGATGAGATCTTCGGGCAACGCCGGCTTACCGGCGCGGGGATTGGCCGCCATGACCGCAATTGTGCCGCCGGAACGCCATACTGATCCGGTGATTGGTCGGGAAACATGACCCATGACAAGCGCGAACTTGCGGCCGTCTTCGCCGGCGGCGCGTTGGGCACCGCGGCGCGGGCGGCGCTGGGAACGCTGATGATCTCCGATCCCGGCCGCTGGCCCTGGCCGACCTTCGTCGTCAACATCGTCGGGGCGTTTCTCCTGGGCTACTTCACCACCCGCTTGCTCGAACGCCTGCCGGTCTCGGCCTACCGGCGGCCACTGCTGGGCACCGGGTTGTGCGGGGGGTTGACGACGTTCTCCACCATGCAGGTGGAGACCCTGACGATGATCCGCTACCACCACTACGGCCTGGCAGCCGCATACACCCTGGTCAGCGTCGTCGCCGGCCTGGTGGCGTTGTATACGGCCACTGCGCTGGTGCGCCGGGTTCGGGTACGAGCATGAAAGCCCAGTCATGACCGTGGTGTTGTGGGCCGCCGTGATGATGATCGGCGGCCTGGGATCGGTGGCGCGACTCCTCGTCGACCGGGCCGTCGCCCGGCGCGTCGCGCGCGCATTCCCGTTCGGAACCCTGACCGTCAATATCACCGGCGCACTGCTGCTGGGCTTCATCACGGGACTGGCGCTCAGCCACCAGGCCGCATTGCTGGCCGGCACGGCCTTCGTCGGGGCCTACACCACCTTCTCCACCTGGATGCTGGAGACCCAACGGCTGGCCGAGGAACGACAGATCTGGATCGCATTGGCCAACATCGCGGTCAGCGTGGTGCTCGGTATCGCCGCCGCGGCGGCAGGGCAGTGGATCGCGGGTGCGCTATGACCGACTGCCTGCGCCTGACCGCCTATCTGGGCGAACGCCAACGCACGAATTCACGCTTCGCCACCGACGAGATTCTGGACCTCTACACCCAACGGCAGGTCGCCACCAGTGTGGTGCTGCGCGGCATCGCCGGTTTCGGCGTTCGCCACGTCCTGCGCACCGACCAGTCCCTGAGCCTGTCGGAGGATCCCCCGGTGGTGATCGCGGCCGTCGACACCCCGGACGTGATCGACATGCTGGCCGGCGACGTCACCGCTCTGATGCCTCGTGGCCTGCTCACCCTGGAACCCGCGGTGCTACTCGATGGCCCAGCCGTGCAAGCCGGCAGCGGCTCGGTGCGGCTGACGGTGTCGCTCGGGCGCAACCGGCGCATCGACGGCGTTCCCGCGTTTCGCCTGGTGTGCGACCTGTTGTACCGCAATCACTTTGCCGGTGCGTCAACCTTCGTCGGTGTCGACGGCACCGCCCATGGCGAACGTCGGCGCGCCCGGTTCTTCAGCCGCAATCTCGACGTGCCCCTGGTCGTCGTTGCCGTGGGAACCGCCGAACAGGCGCAGGCGGTGCTGCCCGCACTGCATGCGGCACTGGAGGATCCGCTGATCACCGTCGAACCCGAACAGCTGTGCAAGCGCAGCGGCACCCTGCTGGCGCATCCGGAAGTGCTGCCGCCCAACAGCACCGCGTGGCAGAAGCTCATGGTGCAGACCTCGGAGTCGACTCTGCACGACGGCGTGCCCATCCACCGCGCCCTGATCCGGCGGCTTCGGCAGTCGCGCAGCGCCAACGGGGCCACCGTGCTGCGCGGAATCTGGGGTTTCCACGGGGACCATGCCCCAAACGGCGACGAGTTGATCCAGTTCGGCCGCCAGGTTCCGGTGACCACGGTGATTGTCGACACCGCGGACAACATCAGGCGCAGTTTCGCCATCGCCGACGAACTCACCGCCGAGCACGGACTGGTGAGTTGCCAGTCGGTGCCGGCCAGGGTCATCCTCGGCGAGCATCACCGCTGATCCTGCAGGGCCTCCGCCAGCACCGGAAGATGGCTCTCCTCAACGTGTTTGGTCGCCGTCACCAGGGTGACGGGCCCCGCGGCGATCAGCGACCGCACCTCCGCGATGGCAGGGGCCATCTCCGGCGACTCCAGTTCGGTGCGGTAGCGCTCGGCGAACTCCTCGAACCGTTCGGGCTGGTGGTCATACCAGCGGCGCAGGTCGGTCGACGGCGCTACCTGCTTGCACCAGCGGCCAATCCGGGGATCGTCCTTGTGCACACCACGCGGCCACAGCCGGTCGGCGAGAATCCGCAGACCCTGGCCGGGCAGCGGTTCGTCGTACACCCGGCCCAGGCGCAGGGTCAACTGTCGGCCAGCACCGTCAGCAGCACCACGGCGTCGCCGTCGGCGTGCAGGCTGTGCCGTTCGCGCGGGATCACCAGATAGTCCCCCGTCGTACCCATCCACTCGTCGTCGGCGGTGCACAGCCGCACCCGTCCCCGCAGCACCTGAAGGGTGGCCTGCCCCGGCATGGTGTGCTCGCCAAGCCCGTGCCCGGCGGCCAGCGCGATCAGCGTCTGGCGCAGCAGATGGTCATGCCCGCCGTGAATGGTCTGGGCGGCCCGGCCCGAGTGCGACGTCCGGGCGACCTCCAACTGTTCTTCGGCCAACGTGGTCAGTGATACCGATTCCATGCCTTCTCCCTTCATCGCAGCAGCAGAATGCCACCGGTGAGCAGCGCCGCCACCTTGATCAACTCACATCCGACGTAGACCAGGTGGGCGTTCGATCGGCCGGACTCCGCCACCGTGGCATCGGCCAGGACGGCATCCGACCGGCGGGTCAACGCCGGGCGAACCGCGAGCACCTGGGCGCCGAGTGCGGCGACGGCCACCACGAGCGCGGTCACCGCACCCGCCGACGGCCGGCCCAGCACCACGGCGGCAAGGACCACCGCCGCGAGGATCACCTCGCAGAGGTTGAGCGCGCGAAACACCAGCCGACCGATGCCCAGGCCCAACTGAAGCGTGACGCCCGGCGCGCGGAACTTCAGCGGGGCCTCCAGGAACGAGATGGCCAGCACCATCCCCAGCCACACGAACGAAGCGGCGATCGCCACCGCCAAAAAACCGTTCACGCTGCCGTCTCCCATGATCACTCACCCCGATCATTCCACCGAGAGTGCGGTACCCCCGGGGCGAGCCATTGCAGTACCCGGGCACGTCCGTGCTAAACACGACAAACATGGGGATCAATCACGTCCACCGGGGTCTCGCACTGGCCGCCCCGCTGATCGTTCTGGCCGCCCTACCGGCGTGCAGCGGCAAGGCCGCTCCGCCGTCACCCCAGTCGAAGGCATCCCAGACGAGCGCCGTGGGCTCCGGCGCGGCGTCGGCCACCGCTTCCCAGTCCGCAGGCGCAGCGGCGGCCACCGCCCGGTGGACCGAACTCAAGCCCGGTCAATGCCTGGCGGCCCCCCCGCCGACCGATCCCGCCGTGGTCATCGTCGACATCGTCGACTGCGCGAAGCCGCACTCCGCGGAGGTCTTCCTGCGCGTGAGCATTCCTGTCGACGCCGCTCTGACCGGCACGGCCAACGCACAGTGCGAGTCCGGCTTGGCGCAGTACACCGGGAACGCCTCAGCGGCCGGGCAGTACACGATCACCTACTTGATCGACTCCGACCAGGACCGCACCTTCAACAATCCGTTGCCCAGCACTCTGATCTGCCTGATCCAGGGCATCCAGGGCCAGCCCCTCACCGGGTCGGCGCGCTCCTAGCGCATTGCTGAGCGGCCTGGCGGGTGTTTGCCCCACCGAGACGGCCGCGCGCTTCCACCGCCGACCCCTCATGCAGGACACGGCGGTTTCCTGCCTACCCGGGTGCGAACCCCGCTCAGCGAGGCTTCGACACCTCAACCTTTTGCCCAGCTAATCCAAGGAATGGGTGCCGCTGGCGGCGAAGAGACCGCCATCAATCCCATAGTCCCTGTTTGTCGACCTCGACACCCGTCAGGGCAGGAATTCCCCCAAACAGAGGAATCCGTCCCGCGCTAGCGAGAAACGTTTGCCGTTGACGCCCGCAGCGGATAGCATCGCTCAGGGTTCTCTTATCGGAAGCTCAGAAAGACTAATCAAGGGAGATGTCGCCATGGCCACTTCATCACGGCCGTTCATGTTGACTGGCGCGGCGCTGGCCAGTGTCGCAGCAGTTGCTATCGCGTCCCCGGCAGCCTTGCCGGGCCAGATCGCCGGGGTGCCGTCGCCCCTGAAGTTGTCGACCGCCCAGTACGACCTGACGGCCCTGAGCGACATCACCATCACGGGCATCACCGAAGCCGTGAGTGTCGGCTGGGGCGGCTTCATCGGCCCGACCGATACGTTCTACCCGGGCGAGTTCAACAATGACGTGTTGCTGACCGGCACCACCGGTGCGGCCTACTACGTCCTGGACAATGCCCTCAACGGCGTCGCCCCCTACAACCTGGAGAACTACTTCTTCGAGGTGGGCTCCAAGGGCGCCGACCTGATCACCGCGGGCCTGGGTGCCGTTGCCTACGTGGGTGCCGGCTCGGTCTTCGGCATCGACTCCCCCGTCACGCAGGTCGTGAAGTCGTTCGTCACCGGTGGTGGCACCGGTGGTGTGGACATCAGTGCGGCCATCCTGTCCGTGACCGCGGGAATCCCGGTGGTCGGTGACCTCACCAGCGTCTACTTCACCGGCCAGGCCGCGGGTGACGCGACGGTGTACGGCACCGGTTTCGCCGGCGTGCTCGCCTACGCCAGCAAGCTGATCCCGGGCCTCGGTAACCTGTCGAACCTCAACCTCAACGGCCTGATCGCCGGCATCACC
>CAIOYU010000417.1 GCA_903862565.1 uncultured Actinomycetes bacterium
ACCGACGGACTCGGCAAGGCCTACAACGACTCCCGTATGCGGTGGCTGCGCGAGGGTGAGGTGCCCACACTGGGTAACTGGTTCCGCGCCGCCGGTTACGACACCCACTACGACGGCAAGTGGCACATCTCGCACGCCGACCTCGAGGACCCGGTGACCGGGGAGGTGCTGGCCACCAACGACGACGACGGCGTTCCCGACCCGGCTGCCGTCCAGAGATATCTTGATGCTGATCCCCTTGCACCGTATGGCTTTTCCGGCTGGGTGGGCCCGGAGCCCCACGGCGCATTGCTGGCCAACGCCGGGATTCGCCGCGACCCGCTGATCGCCGACCGGGTGGTGGCCTGGCTCGAGGACCGCTATGCCCGGCGCCGGGCTGGGGACTCGGATGCATTGCGGCCCTTCCTGTTGGTGGCCAGCTTCGTCAACCCGCACGACATCGTGCTGTTCCCCGGCTGGGCGGTGCGCGGCCCGGTCAAGCCTTCGCACCTCGACCCGCCGCACGTCCCGCCGGCACCCACGGCGGACGAGGATCTACGCGACAAGCCGGCTGCGCAGATCGCCTTCCGCGAGACCTACTACTCCGGCTACGGACCCGCACCGGCGATCGAGCAGGTTTACAAGCGCGGCGCCCAGCGCTACCGCGACCTGTACTACCGACTGCACGCCGAAGTCGATTCCCCGATCGACAGGGTTCGCCGCGCGGTCACCGAAAACGGCTCGGACAATGCCGTTCTGGTGCGTACCGCCGACCACGGCGACCTCCTGGGGGCCCATGGCGGCCTGCACCAGAAATGGTTCAACCTCTACGACGAGGCCACCCGGGTGCCGTTCACCGTTGTTCGTGTCGGCAACGATGCCACCACGTCGCGGACGGTGACCGCGCCGACGTCACATGTGGACCTGGTGCCCACACTGCTGGGGGCGGCCGGGGTCGACATAGACAGCGTCGCGGTCTCATTGCGCCAATCCTTCAGCGAGGTCCATCCCCTGCCGGGTCACAACCTGATGCCGGTGGTCGACGGGGCCGACGCCGACGAGGATCGCGCGGTCTACCTGATGACCCGGGACAACGTACTCGAGGGAGACTCCGGAGCGTCCGGACTGGGGCGCATGCTCAAACAGACATCGAATCCCATTGCACCGCTGCGGATCCGCCTTCCAGCACACACCTCAGCGAACTTCGAGGGCCTGGTGACTCGTGTCGGCGACGACGTTCCCGGCGGCAGCGGACATCAGTGGAAGCTGGTCCGCAGCTTCGACGATCCGTCGACCTGGACCGAACCCGGCGTCCGGCATCTGGCCGCCAACGGCATCGGCGGGGAGGCGTACCGCACCAGCCCCCTGGACGACCAGTGGGAGCTCTACGACCTGACCGCCGACCCGATCGAGGCCGTCAACCGCTGGAACGACCCGACGTTGCACGACCTACGCCGGCACCTGCGGATGCAACTCAAGGAGACCCGGACGGTCTCTGTGCCGGAGCGGAACAACCCGTGGCCGTACGCGCCGCGAGGGGCGCACCGACAGTAGCGGTGCCCGCGTTCAGCTAGCGTGACGGGAAGGAGGACTGCCATGGATTCCACCATCTTTTCCCGGCGCGACGTCGAATTCCTGCTCTACGAGTGGCTCGACGTCGAGAACCTGACCCGCCGCCCCCGGTTCAGCGAACACTCGCGGGAGACCTTCGACGGACTGCTGGACCTCTGCGAAGACATCGCCACCCGGTACTTCGCCCCCCACAACAAAAAGAACGACGCCCACGAACCGACCTTCGACGGCGAACGCGTCACCATCAACCCCGAGGTCAGGGACGCGGTGGAGGCGTTCGCCAAGGCGGACCTGCCGGCGATGAGCATGGACCATGCCCTCGGCGGCTGGCAGCTTCCGATGGCCGTCGCCGGAGCCGGGATGGCCTGGTTCCACGCCGCCAACGTCGGCACCGCCGCGTACGTGCTTCTCAACGTCGCCAACGCCAATCTGCTTGCCTCCCATGGCAGCCCGGAGCAGATCGAGACGTTCGTCAAACCGATCCTGGGGGGCCGCTTCACCGGGACGATGTGCCTGTCCGAACCACAGGCCGGCTCGTCGCTGGCCGACATCACCACCCGCGCCGAGCCGGCCGGTGAAGGTTTCCCAGCCGGCACCTACCGGATCTTCGGGTCGAAGATGTGGATCTCCGGCGGCGACCACGAAATCTCGGAGAACATCGTCCACCTGGTGCTGGCCAAGATCGCCGGGGCGCCGGCCGGCACCCGGGGTATCTCGCTGTTCATCGTGCCGAAGTTCCTCGTCGAGGACGACGGAACCATCGGCGAGCGCAACGACGTCGTCCTGGCTGGGCTCAATCACAAGATGGGCTATCGCGGAACCGTCAACACGGCACTGAATTTCGGCGAGGGCCGCCACCAACCGCTGGGCCAACCGGGGGCCGTGGGCTACCTGATCGGCGAACCGCACCGCGGGCTGTCCTACATGTTCCACATGATGAACGAGGCCCGCCTCGGTGTGGGCCTGGGCGCCATCGCGTTGGGCTACACCGGGTACCTCAAGTCGGTGAAGTACGCCCGGGAGCGGACGCAGGGCCGGCCCGTGACTGCCAAGGACCCGGCCGCACCGCAGATCCCCATCATCGAGCACGCCGATGTCAAGCGGATGCTGCTGGCGCAGAAGTCCTACGTGGAAGGCGCTCTCGGCCTGGCGATGTTCTGCGGCCGACTGGTCGACGTTCAGTCCAGCCCGGAGTCGGCAGAGGAGGCCCAGTCGGCCCGCCGGCTG
>CAIOYU010000418.1 GCA_903862565.1 uncultured Actinomycetes bacterium
ACGGCTTGGCCTGCGCGCGATTGCGCTCACCGACCACGACGGACTGTACGGCGTGGTGCGCTTCGCCGAGGCGGCTCGTGAACTCGGTATGCGGACCGTCTTCGGCGCGGAGTTGTCACTGGGCGAGACCCACCTGCTGGTCCTGGCCCGCGGGCCAGAGGGCTACCGAAGACTGTCTCGTCAACTGGCTGCCGCGCACCTGGTCGGCGGTGAGAAGGGCAAGCCCCGCTATGACTACGACGCTCTCACCGAAGCCGCCGACGGGCACTGGCACATTCTCACCGGATGCCGCAAAGGCCATGTGCGGCAGGCATTGTCGACCGGTGGTCCAGATGCTGCCGCCGCAGCGCTGGCTGATCTGGCGGACCGTTTCGGCGCCGACCGGGTGAGTATCGAACTGACCCACCACGGTGACCCGCTCGACGATGAACGCAATGCCGCGCTCGCCGGGCTGGCGACTCGCTTCGGTGTGGGTGTGGTCGCCACCACGGCGGCGCACTTCGCCGAGCCTTCTCGTGGCCGGCTGGCGATGGCCATGGCGGCCGTCCGGGCGAGGCAGTCCCTCGACGATGCGGCCGGCTGGCTGACGCCCCGGGGTGGTGCGCACCTGCGCTCCGGGAATGAGATGGCACGGATATTCAATCAGTGCCCTGAAATCGTCACGGCAGCAGCCGATCTCGGCGAACAGTGTTCGTTCGAACTGGCGCTGATCGCCCCGAAACTCCCGCCCTTCGAAACCCCCGATGGTCACACCGAAGACAGCTGGCTGCGCGAGTTGGTCATGGTCGGAGCGGCCGATCGGTACGGGCCGCGGCAGAGCGCACCGACGGCTTACGCGCAGATCGAACGGGAACTCGAGGTCATCTCGGCGTTGAACTTTCCGGGCTACTTCCTGGTGGTGCATGACATCACCCAGTTCTGCCGCCGTAGCAACATCCTGTGTCAGGGCCGTGGATCGGCGGCCAACTCGGCGGTCTGTTATGCCCTCGGTGTCACCGCCGTCGACCCGGTCGCCAACGGCCTGCTCTTCGAACGGTTTCTGTCGCCGGCCCGCGACGGGCCGCCCGATATCGACATCGATATCGAGTCCGATCTGCGTGAACAGGTCATCCAGTACGTCTACACCCGCTATGGCCGTGACTATGCCGCCCAGGTCGCCAACGTGATCACCTACCGCCGGCGTAGCGCGATCCGGGACATGGCCCGGGCACTGGGCTTCTCCCAGGGTCAGCAGGACGCCTGGAGTAAATGCGCCGAGGACGCCCCCGAAACGGTGCTCGACCTGGCGGCCCAGATCCAAGACCTTCCTCGGCACATGGGCATTCACTCCGGCGGCATGGTGATCTGCGATCGTCCGATCGCCGACGTGTGTCCGGTCGAGTGGGCCCGGATGGCAGGCCGCAGCGTCCTGCAGTGGGACAAAGACGACTGCGCGGCAATCGGTTTGGTGAAGTTCGATCTGCTTGGTCTGGGCATGCTCTCCGCATTGCACTACGCCATCGACCTGGTTGCCGAACACAAGGGCATCGAGGTGGATCTAGCTCGTCTCGACCTGTCCGACGAGCGTGTCTACGAGATGCTGCAGCGCGCCGATTCTATCGGGGTGTTCCAGGTGGAGTCCCGCGCCCAGATGGCCACCCTGCCCCGGCTGAAACCACGGGTGTTCTACGACCTGGTGGTGGAGGTGGCGTTGATCCGCCCCGGGCCGATCCAGGGCGGTTCGGTGCATCCCTACATCAAGCGACGCAATGGTATCGAGCCGGTCACCTACGACCACCCATCAATGGAACCTGCGCTGCGAAAGACATTAGGCGTGCCGCTCTTCCAGGAACAGCTCATGCAGTTAGCGGTGGACTGCGCGGGATTCTCACCCGCGGAGGCAGACGAACTTCGCCGGGCCATGGGTTCCAAGCGCTCCACCGAGAAGATGCACCGGCTACGCGAGCGTTTCTACACCGGAATGGCGCTGCGCCACCGCATCACCGGTGACGTCGCCGACCGGATCTACGAGAAGCTGGCGGCTTTCGCCAATTTCGGATTCCCGGAAAGCCATTCACTGTCTTTCGCCTCGCTGGTGTACTACTCGTCCTGGTTCAAGCTGTATCACCCGGCGGCGTTCTGTGCGGCACTGCTGCGGGCCCAACCGATGGGCTTCTACTCACCGCAGTCGCTGGTGGCCGATGCCCGCCGGCACGGTGTCGTCGTGCACGGTCCGTGTGTCAATGCCAGCCTCGTCCACGCCACGTGTGAGAACCGCGGCCTGGAGGTCCGTCTCGGACTTGGTGCCGTCCGCACTATCGGTCCCGATCTGGCCCAGCGCATCGTCGACGAACGCCAGACGGCAGATCCGTACTCGTCCCTGCTGGATCTGACTGGGCGGGTGCAGCTTTCAGTTCCCCAAACCGAGTCGCTGGCCACCGCCGGCGCATTCGGATGCTTCGACGTCACCCGCAGGGAAGCGCTGTGGTCAGCCGGTGCCGCCGCCGCCGAACGTCCCGACCGGTTGCCCGGGTCGCCGCTGACGGTCCCGACCCTGCCCGGAATGAGCGACGTGGAACTGGCCGCCGCCGATGTCTGGGCCACCGGTGTCTCCCCGGACAGCTATCCGACCCAGTTCCTACGCGCCGATCTTGACGCGCTGGGGGTCACACTCGCTCAGGGCCTATTGATGGTTCCCGACGGCAGTCGGGTGCTCATCGCCGGTGCGGTGACTCACCGACAGCGGCCGGCTACGGCAAGGGGGGTGACGTTCGTGAATATCGAGGACGAGACCGGCATGGTCAACGTGTTGTGCACGCCGGGCCTGTGGGCGCGTTACCGCAGGGTGGCTCAGGGTGCGTCGGCGCTGTTGATCCGTGGCCAGGTGCAGAACGCCAGTGGCGCGGTAACTGTGCTGGCCGAACGGATGCGGCCGATTACCCTGGCTGTCGGCTCCCGATCCCGGGACTTCCGGTGATCCTGGGTAGTCTCGCCCCATGAAGCTGAACCTGACCGCCGATGAAGTCCTGAACACCACGCGCTCGGTGCGCAAGCGCCTCGATTTCGATAAGCCGGTGCCCCGTGAGGTGCTGATGGAATGCCTGGAGATTGCGCTGCAGGCGCCCACCGGATCCAACGCCCAGGGTTGGCAGTGGATGTTCGTCGAAGACCCCGCCAAGAAGAAAGCACTGGCCGATATCTACCGCTCCATGGGCACGCCCTACCTGAGCATGGAACCGCCGGTCCGTGGCGACATCCGCGACGAGCAGATCGGCGCGGTGGTGAGCTCGGCGAA
>CAIOYU010000419.1 GCA_903862565.1 uncultured Actinomycetes bacterium
ATGGTTCCCGCCGGCAGGGGCTCGATCATCAACACCGCCTCGTTCGTCGCGGTGATGGGCTCGGCGACCTCGCAGATCTCCTACACCGCCTCCAAGGGCGGGGTGCTGGCGATGAGCCGCGAACTCGGCGTGCAGTTCGCCCGCCAGGGCATCCGGGTCAACGCGCTGTGCCCCGGACCGGTGAACACACCTCTGCTGCAGGAACTTTTCGCCAAGGATCCCGAACGCGCGGCCCGCCGGTTGGTGCACGTGCCGATGGGCCGATTCGCCGAACCGGAGGAACTCGCCGCGGCGGTGGCGTTCCTGGCCAGCGACGACTCGTCGTTCATCACCGGTGCCACGTTCCTGGTCGACGGCGGCATCAGCGGCCACTACGTGACACCGCTGTAGCCGCTGCGGCAGGACCTCAGCCGGTGCGGTCGTCGCGCTGCGCGGCGGCCAGCAGGTCGTCGCGCGCGCGGGCGACGCGGGAGCGGATCGTGCCCACCGGGCACCCGCACACCTCGCCGGCTTCGGCGTAGGACAGCCCCATCACCTGGGTCAGCATCAGTGCGTCGCGGCGGTCGGGGTCCAGGCCGTCGAGCAGCATCCGAATCTCGATGATGTCCTCGAACCGTGCGGCGGCGGGTTGGGAGTTGAGCAGGCCCTCGAGGTCGACCCCGCCCACGGTGCGCGGTCGCGCCTGGTTGCGCCGGACCTGGTCGACGACGACGCGGCGGGCAATGGAGAGAAGCCAGGTGCGCGCGGTGGAGCGGCCGGCGAACCGCGGCAACGCTCCGAGTGCGCGCAGGTAGGTCTCCTGGGTGAGGTCGTCGGCGAGGCCGGGGTCGGCCAGGAAGGCGACGGTCCGCCAGACGTCGCGCCGGGTGGCGTCGATGAACTGTTCCAGGGCCCGTCGGTCACCCCGGCCGGCGGCCAACGCCAGTGTGGTCACCCGGTCCTCGTCGCTCACGGGTTGAACCTTAAGCGATCGGGGGTTCGCCGGCTGTGGACCCCGGAGTAATTTTGGGTGGGGAGTTTCCCGTCGGCGGGAACTTTGCGCGATGGCCATCCGACTCATGACGTGGGTGACCGTGTGACTTTATGAGGAGTGCTGCTGTTGGCGGAGATGTCGGCGACCGTCATCGGCGCGCCTGACCTGCAGCCGTCGCGGCGGGTTCAACTCGACGTGTCGGGGATGTACTGCGGGGCGTGCGCCGTCCGGGTGCAGAAACGCCTCAACAAGCTCGACGGCGTGCGGGCGTCGGTCAACTACGCCACCCGGGTGGCCACCGTCGACGCGCCGGAGGCCATGGCCGACGACGAGTTGTGCGCGGTGGTGCGCCGGGCCGGATACGAGGCCGAGCCGCGGGTCGGAACCCTCGCCGACGACAGGCCCGACCCCGACGAGGCGCTGGCCCGCTCCCTGCTGATGCGGCTGGGGGTCGCCGCGGTGCTGTTCGTGCCGCTGGCGCACCTGTCGGTGATGTTCGCGGTCCTGCCGAGCACGCGGTTCACCGGCTGGCAGTGGGTGATTACCGCGGTGGCGCTGCCGATCGTCACCTGGGCCGCCTGGCCGTTCCACCGAGTCGCGCTGCGCAACGCCCGCCTGCGGATCACCTCGATGGAGACCCTGATCTCGGTCGGGGTGACCGCGGCGACGGTGTGGTCACTGGCCACCATTTTCGCCAGCCACCGGTCCCGGGAGAACGCCGACGGGGTGTGGCGGGCGCTGATGAGCAGCGACGCCATCTACCTCGAGGTGGCTGCCGGGGTCACGGTGTTCGTCCTGGCCGGCCGCTACTTCGAGGCGCGGGCCAAGTCGAAGGCCGGCAGCGCGCTGCGCGCGCTGGCCGCACTGAGCGCAAAGAACGTATCGGTGCTGCTCGCCGATGGTAGCGAAATGGTCCTTCCGGCAGACCAACTCGCCGAGGAACAGCGTTTCGTGGTGCGCCCCGGGGAGACCGTGGCCGCCGACGGCCTGGTGACCGAGGGCGAC
>CAIOYU010000420.1 GCA_903862565.1 uncultured Actinomycetes bacterium
CAGTCCCCCCTCAGCAGAAATGATCGCCAGCCGCCCATCGTTCTCAACGAGCAACGTCATCGCGGCTTCCGGTGTGACATCGTCGGCGATGATCCTGGGCTCCGTCGGAACAATCATCTGATCGGCTGCCTGCTGGGCGCTAATCGCGTCGGCGATTCCCTCGTCCCACTCAATTTTGCCGTAGTTTTTCGCGGCCGCCTTCTTCGCAGAATCCGCCGCCATCAGTTGTGCTTCTTTCTGCACCGCAGCTTCGATCCGGGCGGTGTGGCCGTTTTCGACCAGTTCCCTTTCGGCGTCGAGGACAGGCCGCGACATTGCGCTCTGGACGGCACTCTTGCGCTCCCCCGGCCGAGCAATGGTGACCGTGTACACGTTGCATGGCTCCCGCCACCCTGGGCGAACCTCCACCTCGGCATGCCCACCCGTCCCCGCCGACAATGCAGACAACGCCGATGTTCCTGCCATCGCAGGATCCGTCTGGGTAGCCTCGGCAACTTGCTCAACCATGCGGGCAACTACAGGGGGAAAGGCAGCTACCGGAAAGGCTGGAATCGGAACTTCGCGGGGCAACGGGGTGGGATCTTCTTCCCTCGAGTCGCTGCCTTGCCACGGCGGCGGGGAGCTCACATTAACCATTTGTCCTCATTTCATGTTGTTGAGATATTTGAACGCCGCCCGCATGGAAGCTGTTTCGGTCGCGGCGGGAAACTGCAGCCGCGACCACGCCCTGAATTTGGTGTAGCCAACTCCAGCCTCAAGTTGGGCCGAGGTTGACCACACATAAAGCAAACTGGCGCCGTCGTCCTGGATGCGGATGACAGCTGAGCGGGAGCCACTCGTAACTTCCCCGGGTCGTATCCATTCGGCGTTGTGGCTTTCTGGATCACCAGTACCGTCGTAATACCAGCCCTGCGACCCAAGGATTTCCGTCCACGTCCTGCAGGCATTGAAGTCATCGGCTGTGATTTGCCGCCAGAAGCTGCCCGTCAAGGTCGGCGCGACTGTTGATCTTGATGTGAACTGTTTCCGCGACAACGGTTTCGGTTTAACACTCAGGTCGAGAAGCCACCCCGGCGCTGGCACGACTGGCACATCGAGACAGGTGTATCGCAGCCCGGTATCGGGATGAATGCTGTTTGTGGCAACGAGGTAGCCGTCGCGCTTCTTGATGTCGATGCCGTTCGTAAGCCGGCCGTCTGGCAGGCGCACTTGGCCGTAGCGCGGTTGGCTTTCAAGGCTTTTGTAGTCGACACCCGGAGGGAGCGAAAAGTACAGATGCCGTGAACCCTGGCCTCGGCCGGAAATCGTGGTGAACGTATCCGGCAGTGGATCCTCGGGATGCTCGGCGACCAGACGTGCAAAGATCTCCACACCGCCGTGCTGCGGATCAATGTCGTAGACGACCATCCACGATTTGGGCCGGATACCGATATTCCAATTACGCTCCCGCCACCAATGCCTGATCACATCGGGGTCGCTGCTGAACGAGTTAACGCCGCGCGGAAGGTATCGGGGGTGGGGGTCTTTGCCTATTTCACCCTCAGTCGTCCGCTGCCGACCGCCTCCCCGGCGGGGAGCGTTGCAGAGAGGACCGACTTCCCATCCTTCGTCGGCGAGTTTCAGGGCAGTATCGATCATCCTGGGCGGGGGCATCGAAATCGGTTCCAGCGGAAAGACTCTTACTCTTCGAGCAGTCCCCTCCGCGTTACCACCGCGCGGGACGAAAAGCTCTTGGTAGCACTGTTCGCACATCTTCTTCACCTGCGCAGGGCCATCATCAGAAATGTCAGCGCGGCAGCGACAAGCACACGTACAAGTACGCACTTCTGTCAGTGTTGACCGATACACTTTCTTCTAACCTTTCAGGGTGGAAGGTTTCGGTTGAGATCAACCCCCGCCGGTGATGTTCACGTCCGGCGGGGGCTCACAACGGTTTCTGTTCGGGTTGCTTGGTTGGGTTAACCGCGTTGCTGCGGTGGGACTCGTTGTGCGGCTTCCCACGTTTCGACGTCGGAAACCAGATAG
>CAIOYU010000421.1 GCA_903862565.1 uncultured Actinomycetes bacterium
CGACCGGTCGGCGCTGGGAGAACGCCTCCCCGACTTGGGGTTATGGCGCCTTTTCCAGTTAGGGTGTCTCGAGCATCGGGGAACGCCCCGGTCGATCCATCGGGGAGCACCCCGCTGATCCAAGAAAGCAAGACGCACAGGTCATGACAGATAGCAAGACCACCAGTGTGGGGGTAGTCGCGGAGTCGGGCCCAGATGAACGCCGGGTGGCGCTGGTACCCAAGGCGGTGGCCGCTTTGGTCAACAGCGGAATCTCGGTCGTGGTCGAGTCCGGCGCCGGGGAGCGCGCGCTGCTCCCCGACGAGTTGTACACCGCTGCCGGCGCGACCATCGGCGACGCCTGGGCCTGCGACATCGTGGCGATGGTCGCGCCGCCGGACGCTGCCGAGATGGCCCGGCTTCGTGCCGGCCAGACCCTGATCGGATTCCTGCATCCGCGCAACGCCGACAACCAGATCGGCGCGCTGAAGGCGGCGGGCGTGCAGGCCTTTGCAGTCGAGGCCATCCCGCGTATCTCGCGCGCACAGGCAATGGATGCGCTGTCCTCGCAGGCCAACGTCGCGGGCTACAAAGCGGTGATTCTCGCCGCCAGTGAGTCCACCCGGTTCTTCCCGATGCTGACCACCGCGGCCGGCACGGTGAAGCCGGCGACCGTGCTGGTGCTGGGCGTCGGTGTGGCCGGGCTGCAGGCGTTGGCCACGGCCAAGCGACTCGGTGCGCGAACCACCGGGTACGACGTCCGCCCCGAGGTCGCCGACCAGGTGCGCTCGGTCGGTGCGCAGTGGCTCGACGTCGGCATCGACGCCGCCGGCGAAGGCGGCTATGCGCGTGAACTCACCGACGCCGAACGGGCCGAGCAGCAGGCGAAGTTGGAAAAGGCCATCACCGGCTTCGACGTCGTGATCACCACCGCGTTGGTGCCCGGACGCCCGGCACCGCGACTGGTGACGGCGGCTGCCGTGGAAGGCATGAAGCCCGGCAGCGTCGTCGTCGACCTCGCCGGTGAGACCGGCGGCAACTGCGAGTTGACGGTTCCCGGTGAAACGGTTGTGCGCCACGGAGTCACGATCGCCTCGCCGTTGAACCTGCCGGCGACCATGCCTGAACATGCCAGCGAGCTGTATTCCAAGAACCTCACCTCGCTGCTGGAACTGCTCATCAAAGACGGTGTCCTGGCACCGGATTTCGACGACGAGGTCGTCTCGGCCTCGTGTGTGACGAGAGGCTGAGACAGACCATGTACACAGAGTTGTTGGCCAACCTCGCCATCCTGGTGCTGGCCGGGTTCGTCGGGTTCGCCGTGATCTCCAAGGTGCCCAACACCCTGCACACCCCGCTGATGTCGGGCACCAACGCCATCCACGGCATCGTGGTCCTCGGCGCCCTCCTGGTGCTGGGCGACCTGCCGGCCGACGCCCACTGGGGCGTTCGGGCCATCGCCTTCGTGGCCTTGGTGTTCGGCACCCTCAACGTCATCGGCGGCTTCCTGGTGACCGACCGGATGCTGGGAATGTTCAAGGGCAAGAAGGACAAAGAAAAAGCACTCGCCGCCGGTGCCAAGGCGAAGGAGCTCACGAAGTGACGTACCTCGTCGATGTCCTCTATATCTTCGCGTTCTCGCTCTTCATCTATGGGCTGATGGGCCTGACCGGGCCCAAGACCGCGGTGCGCGGCAACTGGATCGCCGCCACCGGCATGGGTATCGCGGTGATCGCCACCCTGATCAAGATCCGCGACACGGCGTCGATCAACTGGGTTCTGATCGCCGCTGGTCTTGCGATCGGCGTGATCCTCGGTGTGCCGCCGGCCAAGAAGACCAAGATGACGGCCATGCCGCAGTTGGTGGCGCTGTTCAACGGCGTCGGCGGCGGCACCGTTGCGCTGATCGCCTGGGCCGAATTCATTGAGACCAAGGGCTTTTCGCACTTCAAGCCGGAACAGACGCCCACCGTCGCCCTGGTGATCGGATCGTTGTTCGCGGCGGTCATCGGCTCGGTGTCGTTCTGGGGTTCACTGGTCGCCTTCGCCAAGCTTCAGGAAAACATCATTCCGAAGAGCGTCGAGAAGGCATTCGTCAAGAACGCGAAGGTGTTCCAGGCGGCCAACATCGCGCTGCTGATCGGCGCGGTCGCCGCTGCGGTGTACATCGGGCTGCACGAGGGCCTGTCGGTGTGGTGGATCGTGCTGGTGCTGGTGCTGGCCGGGATCATGGGCCTGTTCCTGGTCTTCCCGATCGGTGGCGCCGACATGCCCGTCGTCATCTCGCTGCTCAACGCGATGACCGGACTTTCGGCTGCGGCAGCCGGTTTGGCGCTCAACAACACCGCGATGATCGTCGCGGGCATGATCGTCGGCGCCTCGGGTTCGATCCTGACCAACCTGATGGCCGTGGCCATGAATCGGTCCATTCCGGCGATCGTGTTCGGCTCCTTCGGTGGGACCGATGCCGTCGGCGGGCCCGCCGGTGGCGACCAGGGCACCGTCAGGGCCACTTCGGCGGCAGACGCAGCCATCCAGATGGCCTACGCCAACCAGGTGATCGTCGTTCCGGGCTACGGCCTGGCCGTCGCGCAGGCTCAGCACACCGTCAAGGAACTTGCCGACCTGCTCGAGGAGAAGGGTGTGGAGGTCAAGTTCGCCATCCACCCGGTGGCCGGTCGTATGCCGGGCCATATGAACGTGCTGTTGGCCGAGGCTGACGTCGAGTACGACGCCATGAAGGAGATGGACGACATCAACGGCGAGTTCCCGCGCACCGACGTGACGTTGGTGATCGGCGCCAACGACGTCACCAACCCGGCGGCCAGGACGGACCCGAGTTCGCCCATTTACGGCATGCCGATCCTCAACGTCGACCAGTCGCGGTCGGTCATCGTGCTCAAGCGGTCGATGTCGTCGGGCTACGCCGGCATCGAGAATCCGCTGTTCTTCGGCGCCGGAACCTCGATGCTGTTCGGTGACGCCAAGAAGTCGGTCTCCGACGTGTGCGAGGAACTCAAAGCCCTGTAGTCATCGGCGGCGCCTGTGGCCGAGTGCCTCGTCCAGCCAGTCCTTCTCGATCCGTCCGATCTCGAGCGACAGCACGACGAGAGTCGGGTTATCGCACTGGACTTCATGCGCGGTCCGGTATTGCGCCGCATCGCCGGTGCTGGGCAGGTACGGGCGAAGGCTCTCGAACCACTCGGAGCCGACGACGTTGGGCGCATCGGTGTCGCGCGGTCCGGCGGCCCACTGCCGGTAGGTGTCCCGTGCGCCGGCCAGGCCGGCCCGCCACTCCCGCACGACGTCGTGCCGGTGTGATTGCAGGTCGACTTGTGACTGACGCTTCTGCTCGGAGCCGGCCACCACACCCGGCAACCACGTCTCCGCCATCGACTTGACCAGGCCCACGCCGCCCACCAATGCTGCCCCGACGACCGTTCCGGCCAAGCCCATCATCCCAGCGTCCACGCTGGCGATCTTTGCATCCGGGGCCCCGCGGCAATTGGGAATCACCGCAGGCAGCGCGAGAGAGATCAGCCGTTACGGCGATCCGGGCGCTCGGAGCAGGACCGTCTGCAGCGCGGTCCGCAACTCCTCGGACAGGCCCACCGGTCCGTCATCGCCGAGCAGCACGAGGACGGTGTCGCACACTCCGATGCAGGTGCCGTCGACGAACAGCCCGGTGGAGGCCACGTACGACGTGCGCCCGATCCGGCCCACGCCGGCACCGGTCTGAATGACGGCCGGCCAGTGCGCTTCGGCCAGGAAGTGCGTGGCGTTCTGTGACGTCACCAGCCGCAGCCGCCGCCCGGCGGGGGTGTACGCGGCGGGTAACAGCCGACGGTTCATCGTCGCGCGGGCGTTCTCGTGCAGGGACTCGAGTGCAATGTTGTTGATATGGGCGTTGGCGTCCATGTCGCCGTAGCGGGCGGCGATCTCGTCGAGGACGGGATAGGTGTCACGCTGCAGGCGCACCGGGTCCGGCCGGGGCGCGGTTGTGGTCCACTCGTGCGTCGCGTCAGTCACAAGGACCGCAGCCTAGCGGTACCCGCGCCTCGTTACACTCTGCTGTGCGTTCTGACGGCATCGATCCCGAGCGATTAGCGGTGACGCTCGCCGTCCTGGCCGAATTGCACGAGCTCAACGAGAAGCACCCGGACTTCATCGCCGTGCGCCGGGCCACCGCGCACATGTTCAAAGCTGCGAAGAAGTCGCGCCGCGACGAGAAGCGCGCGACTATCGCCGAGGCCGACCGCGCAGTGGTCGCCGCGACGGC
Organism: uncultured Actinomycetes bacterium; assembly: GCA_903862565.1. Classification (GTDB taxonomy): domain Bacteria; phylum Actinomycetota; class Actinomycetes; order Mycobacteriales; family Mycobacteriaceae; genus Mycobacterium. Next base: position 4,259 of record CAIOYU010000421.1, read on the forward strand.
GACCGGCGCCCCCGATCGGATCGACGACGAGACCCGGGGCATCCCGCTGTCCACGACGACCACCGCGCCCAGTGCGGGCACCCTGCTGCGGTCGCGGGCCTGCTACATCTGCAAGACGCACTACACCCGGGTCGACGCGTTCTATCACCAGCTCTGCCCGGAGTGCGCGGCGCTCAGCCACGCCAAACGGGAGGCCCGAACCGATCTCACCGGCAAGCGCGCCCTGCTGACCGGCGGCCGCGCCAAGATCGGTATGTACATCGCTCTGCGCCTGCTGCGCGACGGGGCCCATACGACGATCACCACCCGGTTCCCGCGCGACGCCGTCCGCCGGTTCGCCGGCCTGCCCGATGCCGAGGACTGGCTCCACCGGTTGCGGGTGGTCGGCATCGACCTGCGCGACCCGGCCCAGGTGGTCGGGCTTGCAGATGCCGTCGCCGCGGCCGGGCCGCTCGACATCCTGATCAACAATGCCGCCCAGACGGTGCGCCGTTCCCCCGGCGCGTATGCGCCGCTGGCCGAAGCCGAACTCGCGCCGCTGCCCGAGGGCCCGCTGCCCGAGTTGCTCACGTTCGGGCATACCAACGATGCGCATCCGCAGGCGCTCGCCGCCTCGGTCGCGAGCCACCCGATCCTGGCCGCCGCAGCCGCGCAGGCCGACGAACTCACGAGCGCCGCGCTGACCGCCGGTTCGAGCTCATTGGAGCGACTGGCCGCCGGCACCGCCATCGATGCGGGCGGCCTCATTCCCGACGAGAACCACGTGAACAGCTGGACCCAGCACGTGCAGGATGTCGAACCGCTCGAGATGCTCGAGGTCCAGCTGGCCAACATGACCGCCCCCTTCCTGCTCATCAGTCGGCTGCGCCCGTCGATGGCTCGGGCGGCCGCCCGACGCAAGTACGTGGTCAATGTCTCCGCGATGGAGGGCGTGTTCTCCCGCCGCTACAAGGGTCCGGGCCATCCGCACACCAACATGGCCAAAGCGGCCCTCAACATGCTCACCCGCACCAGCGCGGGGGAGATGTTCGAGACCGACGGAATCCTGATGACGAGCGTGGACACCGGATGGATCACCGACGAGCGCCCGCACTTCACGAAGATCCGTCTGGCCGAGGAAGGCTTCCACGCGCCGCTCGATCTGGTCGACGGCGCGGCCCGCGTCTACGACCCGATCGTGCAGGGCGAGGCCGGAGCCGACCTCTACGGCGTTTTCCTCAAGGACTATCGACCCGCCAACTGGTGAGAACTTAAAGTGGCGGCCGTGCGCAGAAACCGGATGACTCGGGTCCTCGCGGCCACCGCGATCGTGACCGGCTGTGCCGCGCCCGCCACGACGGGCCCGACCGGCACCGAGGCCGGGCCCGCGATCTTCTACAGCAAGAACGGGGTGCTGTACGTCAGTGACCCAGTCGGCGCGCCCGGCCGGAAACTGACCGACGGTCCGGGCGACGGCGAGCCGTCCGCTTCTCCGGACGGAAGCCGAATCGCCTACGTGCGCAAGGCCGATCCTGCCGGAGCGGGCGGGGAGTTGTGGGTACTCGACGTGAGTTCCGGTGATGCCAGGCGACTGGTGGACCCCGCCGCGCTGGTGCCGAAGTTCGAGGGCGACCGCCCGGAGGCCGGCAGTCCGCACTGGTCCCCGGCCGGCGATCGCATCGCGTTTCTCAAGACCGGCGCCGGCGGCGGCGGATTCCTTCTGACAGCCGACGCCGGTACCGGGGCGGTGCAGGCCCCGGCCACGCCGTTGTACGCCGACGACAACTACTCGTGGGCGCCCGACGGCAAGCGGATCGCCTGGGTGGGCGGACGCAGCGATGTCAGCCCGGTGGACGTCAACGTCCTGACCGTCGGGGGTGGCTCAGAGGTGGTCGCCAAGGGCACCAACGCCACCTCGGTCGGTTACGCCCCCGATGGCCGCTCGGTCCTGTTCTCCAACCTGGACGCCAACGGAAGTCTGTTCACCGCAATACCTTTCGGTCTACGTGCCGGCGGCATTTTTTCGGTCGACGTGGCCAACCCGTCCGCCGCACCGAAACCGTTGTTGTCCGGAACGGGAGCCTACGCGGACGTCGCACCCCTGGCCTCCGGTGACATCGGCTACACCGAGTGGATCCAGGAACGGAAAACGAAAGACGTCATGCTGCTCGGGGGAGACCGCTCCACTCGGAAAGTCGCCGAAGGCCGGACGGACGCCGCGCGTCCGGCGTGGAGGGACGACACCGTCGCATATATAGGGACAGCCGACGACCGCCCGCTGATTGTGACACGACCGGACGGGCGGACGACCACGGTCGCGGCCGGTGTGGAGGACTTCGCCTGGGGCCGGTAGAGCCTCGGCCGGTTCAGAGCTGGAGCGGTTGGCGCCCGGGGCCGTCAGACCGGCGGATAGGCAGGTGTGCCGGTCCAGTCGGTGCCCCGCAACGCCCAGGGAAGCCAGGAGAAGAAGTACTCGAGTTCGTCGGACCCGTCGTAGTCCGGCACCGGATCCATGCTCACTACCTCCATCGGGGGCTCGGCCCTTGGGAACGACCCAGGATGATCCGGGGCTCAACGAGGTGAGTGTATCCCCACGCACCATGGCGACGCGGATGATCGCCCCCTTTGCCTGAGCCCTTTGCCTAAACTGTCCAACCAGTTGATTGAAACCCGCAGCACTCAAGCGAGGACGCCATGCCACCGGAGAACGGCCCGACCCGCCGCGAAGAGCTATTGGCGGTCGCCACCAAGCTGTTCGCCGGCCGCGGCTACCACGGCACCCGGATGGACGACGTCGCCGACGTGGTCGGATTGAACAAGGCGACCGTCTACCACTATTACGCGAGCAAGTCCCTGATCTTGTTCGACATCTATCGTCGAGCGGCGGAGAACACGCTGGCAGCGGTGCACGACGACCCGTCCTGGACGGCGCGCGAAGCGTTGTACCAGTACACCGTCCGGTTGCTGACGAATATCGCCGACAACCCCGACGCCGCGGCGGTGTACTTCCAGGAGCAGCCCTACATCACGGAGTGGTTCACCGACGAGCAGGTTGCCGAGGTCCGCCAGAAGGAAGATCAGGTCTACGAGCACGTCACCGGTCTGATCGACCGCGGGATCGTGAGCGGGGAATTCTTCGAATGCGATTCCCACGTGGTGGCGCTGGGCTACATCGGCATGACCATGGGCGCCTACCGTTGGTTGCGCCCCGACGGCCGGCGCAGCGCCAAGGAGATCGCCGCCGAGTTCAGCACGGCATTGCTGCGCGGCCTGATCCGCGACGAGAAGGTCCGCGTCGGCAGCCCGCTGGGTAACGGCCAGCCGGCGGTTTCGGTCAAATAACCAGGCCGGGACGGTCGATATGATCCCGGCATGCCACTCGTCAGCAAGACCGTAGAGGTCGATGCCCATGCGGCCGCGATCCTGAGCATCGTCGCCGACTTCGAGTCCTACCCCCAGTGGAATGAAGAGGTCAAAGCCGTCTACGTACTGGCCCGCTACAACGATGGGCGTCCCAGCCAGTTGCGGGTGGACACCTCGATTCAAGGCCACGAGGGCACGTTCATCCAGGCTGTCTATTACCCGAGTCCGGCACAGATCCAGACCGTGTTGCAGCAGGGCGAGCTCTTCACCAAGCAGGACCAGCTCTTCTCGGTGGTCTCGATGGGTCCGTCCAGCTTGCTCACCGTGGACCTGGACGTGGAAACCTCCGTGGCGGTACCGAATCTGATGATCAAGAAGCTCGTCAATGACGCCCTCGAGCACCTTGCCAACAACCTGAAGAACAGGGCAGAAGAGCTGAAACCACTTGACGACAGTGGCCTTTAGGCGCGCTAGCTAACTTGTCGGGGAGCGGGAGACTAGCACGGGTGATTGGCGTGGGCGTAATGGAACAGTTGCGACCCGCGGTGGTCCAAACGTCGGGTACATTCCTGTGGTCCGTCATACTGACGGCCAGTAAGGTGACGCTGATCACCCGAAGTAGCAGTACCGAAGGAGGGGTTGTGCGAGACGTAGTCCCGCGGAATCGCGATGACCGGCCCGGTCACGATGGCCTGGTGAACCGATGACGGCAGCGGCCCTGAGCAAGAGGTTCCAAGCACCTCTGCAATCCATCGGTGGCTTCTTCCGGATGTGCGTGCTCACCGCCAAGGCGTTGACGCAGCCTTTCCAGTGGAAAGAATTCATCCTGCAGTGCTGGTTCCTGCTGCGGGTTGCCTTCCTGCCGACGCTGGCCGTCGCCATTCCGATGACCGTGCTGATCATCTTCACGCTGAACCTGCTGCTCCAGGAGATCGGCGCTGCTGATATCTCCGGTGCCGGGGCTGCCCTCGGCGCGGTGACCCAGTTGGGCCCGCTGGTGACGGTGCTCGTCGTCGCCGGTGCCGGGTCGACGGCCATCTGCGCCGACCTCGGCGCCCGGACCGTGCGCGAGGAGATCGACGCCCTCGAGGTTCTCGGTATCGACCCCATCCACCGGCTGGTGGTCCCGCGTGTCGTCGCCTCCACCTTCGTAGCCTTCCTGCTCAACGGCGGCGTGATCACGATCGGCCTGGTCGGCGGCTTCATCTTCGGTGTCTACGTCCAGAACATCTCCCCCGGCGCCTACGTGCAGACCCTGACCCTGATCACGGGGATGCCGGAGGTGCTCATCTCGGTGACCAAGGCTTTGACCTTCGGACTCATCGCCGGCCTGGTCGGTTGCTACCGCGGCCTGACGGTCGCCGGCGGGTCCAAGGGCGTCGGAACGGGCGTCAACGAGACTCTGGTGCTCTGCATCGTCGCGCTGTTCGCGGTCAACGTGGTGCTGACCACGATCGGCGTCAAATTCGGAACGGGGCGGTGATGGCAACAGCAACACATCCGAACGAGACCGTTCTCAAGCAGCGGTTTCCTAGGGCTTACAGGGGCCTCGCGAAAATGGCCGGGGCTCCCGGCCGTTTCTTCGAGAGCAGCGGCCAGGTCGCGATGTTCGCCGTGCAGGCGATCGGCCAGATCGGCCACTGCCTTCGCTTCTACCCCAAAGAGGTACTGCGCCTGATCGCCGAGATCGGTATGGGTACCGGCGCCATGGCCGTCATCGGCGGCACCGTCGCCATCGTCGGCTTCGTCACCCTCTCCGCCGGCACGCTGATCGCGGTCCAGGGCTACGCATCGCTGGGCAACATCGGCGTCGAGGCCGTCACCGCAGGGGCCGCCGCCCTGGTGAACGTGCGAATCGTCGCGCCAGTGGTCACCGGTCAAGCCCTGGCCTCCACAGTCGGTGCCGGATCCACCGCCCAGTTGGGCGCCATGAGAATCGCCGAAGAGGTCGACGCACTTGAGGTGATGGGGATCAAGTCCATCTCCTACCTGGTGTCCACCCGCATCGTGGCCGGCATCATCGTGATCATCCCGCTCTACGCGATGGCGATGATCATGAGCTTCATGGCCGCACAGTTCACGACGACGACCGTGTTCGGACAGTCCGCTGGAACCTACGACCACTACTTCCGCACGCTGCTCCGCCTGGATGACGTCATGTGGTCGTTCGTCATGGCGATCCTCATCGCCATCTTCGTCATGGTGAACCACTGCTACTACGGCTACAACGCCAGCGGTGGCCCGGTGGGCGTCGGCGAGGCGGTGGGCAAGGCCATGCGCGCCTCACTGATCCTGATCGTGCTCGTCGTCCTGTTCACCTCGTTGGCTCTCTACGGTGCCAACCCCAACTTCAACCTGACGGTGTAGGGCTATGACAGCACCCTTGAACACAAATCGGCGCCCTCCGTTCAAGTTGGCCGGCGCGATTCTCACGGCGTTGTTCGTCCTGATCTTCGTGTTCGTCGTCCTGCAGTACCGGGGCGCGCTCACGCCGAAGATCAAAGTGAACATGCTCGCCGAGCGCTCCGGCCTGCTGATGGAGACCGGGTCGCGCGTCACCCTCAACGGCGTCTCGGTCGGCCGGGTCATCGCGGTGGATCCCACCGTCAAGGACGGCAAGCAGATGGCGAATCTGGTCACCGAGATCAACAAGAAGTACGTTCCGCTGATTCCGCAGAACGTCAAAGCCTCGGTTGACGCCTCCACCATCTTCGGCAACAAGTTCGTCGCTCTGAGCAGCCCGTCGGACGCCGACAAGAAGCGGATCAGCTCCAACGACACCGTGCGGATCAGCAACGTGACCACCGAGTGGAACACGCTGTTCGAGACCATCACGTCCCTGTCGGAGAAGGTCGATCCGGTCAAGCTGAACCTGACCCTCTCGGCCACCGCCGAGGCTCTGACCGGGATGGGCTCCAAGCTCGGACAGTCGCTGCTCTCGGCCAATCAGGTCCTCGACTCGCTCAACCCGCACCTGCCGCAACTGCGCTACGACGTGCAGCAACTCGGCCAGTTCGCGGACATTCTCAACGGTGCTGCCCCGGACCTGTTCGACGCTCTGGACAGCGTCTCGGTGACGGCCCGCACCATCACCGGGCAGCGCCGCGAACTGGATGTGGCGCTGCTGGCGGCCGCCGGCTTCGGCAACAACGGTGCCGACATCTTCGAGCAGGGCGCCCCCTACCTGGTCCGCGCGATGGCGGACCTGGTGCCGACCTCGAACCTGCTGAACAAGTACAGCCCCCAGCTGAACTGCACGCTCCGCAACCTCGCCGAGGGCGCGGTGGAGGCCAGTAAGGGCCTCGGCGGCAACGGTTACTCGCTGAACACGATGACCTCGTTCCTCGGCGCACCCAACCCCTACATCTACCCGGACAACCTTCCCCGAGTGAACGCTCAGGGAGGTCCGGGCGGAGCGCCGGGCTGCTGGCAGAAGATCACCAAGGAGTTCTGGCCCGCGCCCACCCTGGTGGTCGACGACGGTGCCACTATCGCGCCGTACAACCACTTTGAGTTCGGCCAGCCCATTGCCAACGAGTACGTCTGGGGACGCCAGATCGGGGAGAACACGATCAACCCATGAAAATCACCGGTACTGCTATAAGGCTCGCAATCGTCTCCTTCGTGTTGCTGCTGTTCACCGCGATCATCTTCGTCGTGTTCGGTCAGTTCCGATTCGAGAGCACGACCTCCTACACCGCGGAGTTCAGTAACGCCAGCGGGTTGAAGGCCGGCCAGTTCGTCCGAGCTGGTGGCGTCGAAGTCGGCAAGATCGAGGACGTCAAGTTGACTCCGGACGGCCGCCGCGCGGTGGTCCGGCTCAACGTGGACAAGTCGCTGCCGCTCTACCAGTCGACCACCGCGACGATCCGCTACCTCGACCTGATCGGCAACCGCTACATCAACCTGGAGCGCGGCACCGGTGACGGGTCGGAGAAGGTGCTGCCCCCGGGCGGTTTCATTCCGCTGGCCCGCACACAGCCTGCTCTCGACCTCGACGCCCTGATCGGTGGCTTCAAGCCGCTGTTCAAGTCGCTGGATCCGCAGAAGGTCAACAACATCGCGCAGTCGCTGCTCACGGTGTTCCAGGGACAGGGCGGGACGATCAACTCGATCCTCGAGCAGACCGCCTCCCTGACCTCCTCACTGGCCGATCGCGACGTCGCCATCGGCGAGGTGATCACCAACCTGAACACGACGCTGGGCACCGTGGTCAAGCACCAGAAGGATTTCGACTCGACGGTGAACAACCTCGAGGTCCTGATCACGGGTCTGAGCACTCGGGCCGACCCACTGGCCAACGCGGTCAATCAGATCGCCGAGGGTTCCGGAACCCTGGCCAGCCTGCTCCGCGACGACCGCCCGCAGCTCCAGACCAGCATCAAGCAGCTCGAAGATGTGCAGGAGCCTCTCGTGCAGGGAGCGGCAGGCCTGGAGGATCTGCTCGTCAAGCTGCCGAAGGGCGCCGAACTGCTCGGTCGCATGGGCGGCATCTACGGCGACTTCCTCAACTACTACCTCTGTGACGTGACGTTGAAGCTCAATGGCCTGCAGCCTGGCGGTCCCACCCGCACGGTCAAGGTCTGGCAGCAGCCGACAGGCAGGTGCACCCCGCAATGAGATCTCTACAATCGGACAACCGGGTACGCAACGGCCTGGTTGGCGTCATAATCCTGGCCTTGGTCGTCATGGTCGGGCAGGCGTTCGCCACGCTCCCGCAGCTGTTCGCCAAGCCGCGGTACTTCGCCGAGTTCACCGACGCGGCGGGCATCCAGCCCGGCGACAAGGTGCGCATCACGGGCTTGGACGTCGGCACGGTCAACTCGCTGGACATCAAGGGCGACCACGTCGTCGTCGGATTCAACATGGGCGATCACATGATCGGCTACGACAGCCGGCTGTCCATCCGGACCGACACGATCCTCGGCAAGCGCGTTGTCGAGATCGAGCCGCGCGGCAACAAGCTGGTGTATCCGGAGGGTGTTCTGCCACTGAGCCAGAGCACGACTCCCTACCAGCTGTACGACGCGTTCTCCGATCTGTCGAAGACCACGTCCCAGTGGGATCTCAAGACGCTGAAGCGCTCCCTGACCGCGTTGTCGGAGACCCTCAACCAGTCGTCACCGAACCTCGGCAAGGCACTGGACGGCATCGCCCGGTTCTCCGACACCATCGGCAAGCGTGACGAGCAGTTCAAGCTGCTGCTCGCCCAGGCCAACAAGGTCGCCGCAGTGCTGGGTAACCGCAGTGGTCAGGTCGACCGGTTGCTGGTCAACGCCCGGGTTCTGCTGCACGCACTCAACGAGCGCGGCCAGGCCATCGACTACCTGCTGGAGAACGTGGCTCAGGTCTCCCAGCAGTTCGCCGGCTTCGTCAATGACAACCCGAATCTGACCCACGTTCTGGAGCAGTTGCAGACGGTCAGCGGAATCCTGGCCAAGCACAAGGAAGGCCTGGCCGAGACTCTGGTCGCGGGCTCCAAAGCCGCGACCCAGCTGAACGAGACCATCTCTTCCGGTCCGTACTTCAAGGTCATGATCGTCAACCTCGTGCCGTACTGGATCCTGCAGCCCTGGGTTGACGCCGCCTTCAAGAAGCGCGGCATCGATCCGGAGGAGTTCTGGCGCAACGCCGGTCTGCCGGCCGCCCAGTTCCCGGATCCGAACGGCACCGGTTTCGCAAACGGAGCTCCGCCGCAGGCACCGCAGCTGCGGGAAGGCACCCCGGAATTCCCGGGTCCGGCCGTCGAGCCCGGCTCGCCGTGCTCGTACACCCCGCCGGCCGATGGTTTGCCGACCCCGGGAGATCCGCTGCCCTGTGCTCACCTTTCGCAGGGGCCGTACGGCCCGGTGCCCGGTGGCTTCGGTCCGCCCAACGTTGCGACGTCGGCGCCGAACCCCAACGGTGTGCCGCTCAACCACGGCGTCCCAGCGGCCGCCGTGCCAGGTGAGGCTGGCGCTGTCGTGCCCGGCGCACCCGGACCGGCACCGGCTCAGGGTCCGCCCGGAGCTCGTACCGTTCCGGTGCCCGCTGCGCAGGACATCGCACCCATGGATGTAGGGGGTAACTAACCGATGAGTGTCAAGAACATGCCACTGCGGAAGATGGGCCGGGCCTCGGCCATCATCGGCGCACTGGTGATTCTTCTTGCCCTGGTGGCGGCCTATGTCGGCTGGAACCTGTACCAGAAGTCCACCACCAAGACGGTCACGGCATACTTCTCCAACGTCCTGGCGCTCTACCCCGGTGACAAGGTCCAGATCATGGGCGTGAAGGTCGGCCAGGTCGACAAGATCACCCCGGTTGGCGACAAGATGAAGGTGCAGTTCAGCTACCCGAAGAAGTACAACGTGCCGGCTGAGGCCACCGCGTCCGTACTGAACCCGACCGTCGTCGCGTCCCGCGTCATCCAACTGGACCCGCCCTACACCGGTGGACCGGTGCTGGCCGACAACGCCGTCATCCCGCTTGAGCGGACTCAGACCCCGGTCGAGTGGGACGACATCCGCGGCAACCTGGACAAGCTGGTCACCGACCTCGGACCGACCCCCGGTGACCCCAAGGGTCCCCTGGGTGACTTCGTGGATTCGCTGTCCACCACCCTCAACGGGCGCGGCAAGCAGCTCAACACCACGCTGAAGTCGCTGACCGACGCGGTCAGCGCCCTCAACGAAGGCCGCGGTGACCTCTTCGCGGTCACCAAGAGCCTGGCGCTGTTCGTCAACACCCTGGCCAAGGACGACAAGGAGTTCGTGGCGCTCAACACCGAGCTGGCCACGTTCACCGACAAGTTCACCAACTCCGACCAGGAGGTGGCACAGGCGGTCCGTGACATCAATTCGCTGCTGACGACCGCCCGGAAGTTCGTGGACGACAACGGTTCGCTCCTGTCGACCAACATCAACAACCTGTCGGAGGCCACGACCGCCATCCTGCAGCCCGAACCGCGGGCCGGCCTGGAGCAGATCATGCACGCATTCCCCAACGTCGTGGGCAATGCCAACGGTCTGTACCACCCATCGCACGGCGCCATCGTCGGTATCCCGACCGTCACCAACTTCGCCAACCCGCTGCAGTTCATCTGCAGCACCATTCAGGCAGGCAGCCGGCTCGGCTACCAGGACTCGGCGGAATTGTGCGCGGAGTACCTGGCACCCGTGCTCGACGCGATGAAGTTCAACTTCCCGCCGTTCGGCCTCAACCAGTTCTCGACCGCAGAGACGCTGCCCAAGTACGTGGCGTACTCGGAGCCGCGCCTGCAACCGCCGGTCGGCTACAAGGACACCACCGTCCCGGGCATCTGGGCCCGCGACACGTTGTTCTCGCACGGCAACCATGAGGCAGGGTGGATCGTCGCCCCCGGCATGCAGGGCGTGCAGGTGCAGCCGCTCACGGCGAACATGCTCACCCCGGACTCGCTCGCCGCGCTGATGGGCGGACCTGACCCCGCGACGACGCCCGCTGCTGGTCCTCGCGGTGGCGGTGCTCCGAACGACTACGACGGTTACGGGATCGGCCCCGGCCAGAACAACCCGCTGCCGCCGCCGTGGTATCCGCAGCCCGCGAATCCGCCGGCACCGGGACCGGACGTCATTCCGGGACCGATTCCGGCTGCAGAGCAGGTCAGCGCTCCGCCGCCGCAGGCGCCGCCGCTGCCACCGGGTATTCCTATGCCGGGGCCTGCGCCCGCGGCACCGGCCGCCGCTCCGGTCGGGCTACCAGCTGAGATGGGAACGGGACAGTGAAATCGAAACTGAACACTGTGCGTCGCAAGGGTGACGGCGGCACGCGAGGTGCTCTGCGCCGTAGCGGCAAGCGTGGCGCTGTGCTCGCCTTGACTGCGGTTACGCTGACCTCCTGCAGTTGGAAGGGCATCGCCGCCGTTCCACTGCCGGTCGGTCCGGGTACCAGTTCCGACCGCCAGATCGTCTACGTGCAGGTTCCGGATACCCTGGCGCTGAACGTCAACAGCCGGGTACGGGTAGCCGACGTGGGTGTGGGCACGGTCCGTGCGATCGAACTCAAGAACTGGATCCCGACTCTGACCGTCGGCCTGGAACCGGGCGTCAAGCTGCCCGCGAACGCCACGGCACGGATCGGCCAGTCCTCGATCCTCGGTACCCAGCACCTGGAGCTGGCTGCGCCGCCGAACCCGTCGCCTCAGCCGCTGAAGGACGGTGCGACGATCCCGCTGAAGAACTCGTCGGCATTCCCGTCCACCGAGCGGACGCTGGCCAGCCTGGCCATCGTGCTCAAGGGTGGTGGCATCCCGAACCTCGAGGTGATCGCCACTGAAGCGAACAACCTCCTTGAGGGCAACGCCCCCCAGATCAGGGACTTCCTGGGCAAGCTGAACACCTTCACCGACCAGCTCAACCAGCAGCGGAACGACTTGGTGCGCGCGATCGACTCGACCAATGAGTTGCTCAAGCTCGTGGCTAGCCGCAACAACACCCTGGATCGCCTGCTGGTCGATCTGCCCCCGCTGGTCAGCTACCTGGCTGACGCGCGTGGGCGCATCACCGACGCGGTGGAGGCGGTGGGCAGGTTCTCCCAGGTGACCGGTCAGACATTGACCCAGGCCCGTGGTGACCTCAACACCAACCTTCGGGTGCTCCAGCGTCCGCTGAAGCAGCTGGCCAGGTCGTCGCAGTACATCCCCGATGCACTGCGAATCGCGCTGACCTTCCCCTTCCCGGTGGACAACCTGCCGAAGGTGATCCGTGGCGACTACCTGAACGTGTCCAGCACGTTCGACCTGACGCTGAGTTCGATCGACAACTCGTTCCTGACCGGCACGGGGGTGTCGGGCATGCTGCGCGCGCTCGAACAGTCCTGGGGCCGGGACCCGAGCACAATGTTGCCCGACGTTCGATTCACGCCGCATCCGAACATGACGGATGGCGGACCCTACGTCGAGCGCAGCGAGTGAAGAGAGTAGACGCACAATGCTGATCAGCCGCCTCATTCGCACACAGTTGTTGATTTTCACCACCTTGACCGTGCTGGCTCTGCTCGTGCTGGGCCTGTACTTCCTGCGACTGCCCACCGCGTTCGGCCTCGGCCAGTACACACTGACCGCGGAACTGCCGGCCTCGGGTGGCCTGTACCGGACTGCGAACGTGACCTATCGCGGTGCTCAGATCGGCAAGGTGACCGACGTCCAGCCCACTGAGAAGGGCGCTCGGGCCGTCATGAGCATCGGCAAAAAGTTCAAGATCCCGGTCGACTCGGTTGCCAACGTGCACTCGGTGACTGCGATCGGTGAGCAGTACGTGGACCTGGTCTCCGAGGACTTCCCGGACCAGTTCTTCAAGGACGGCGACACCGTCAAGAAGGGTACGGTGCCGACACCTGTCGGGCCGACTCTGGACAAGGCCAACGCTGCCCTGGCCGCGATCCCGGCCAACAAGATCCCGCAGTTGCTTACTGAAACCTCACTGGCCGTCGGTGACTTGGGTCCGACATTGCAGCGCCTCGTCGAGGCGACGAACTCGCTGGCCGGCGAGTTGAAGGACCACACCGGCGATTTCGTCGACGTGATTCGCAACGTGGGTCCGATCCTCAACAGCCAGGTGGTGTCCGGGGACGCGATCCGGCGCTGGGCTGCGAACCTGAACAGCATCACCTCCCAGGTCGCCAGCGAAGACGCCGGCGTGCGGACGGCCATCTCCAATGCGGCGCCGACCGCTGAGGCCCTGAACACGGTGTTCAGCGACGTCAGGGAGTCCCTGCCGCAGACGCTGGCGAACGTCTCGATCATCACTGACCTGCTGAAGCGGTACAACAAGGGCCTCGAGCAGGTGTTGGTCATCTTCCCGCAGGGTGCCGCGGCGGGTCAGACCGTCGGTGCGCCGTACGAGGACACCGGCCAAGCCGTGCTGGACTTCGGTTTGACGATCAACCAACCGCCGCCATGCCTCACCGGCTTCCTGCCGGCGTCGGAGTGGCGTTCGTTCGTCGACACCAGTCCGGCGCCGATCCCGAACAACCTGTACTGCAAGATTCCGCAGCAGACCCCGTCCAACAGCGTCCGCGGCGCCCGTAACTTCCCGTGCTTCGATGTGCCGGGCAAGCGGGCAGCGACTCCGCAGGAGTGCCGTAGCAACGAGCCTTACGTCCCACTGGGCACCAACCCCTGGTACGGCGATCCGAACCAGATCCTGAACTGCCCTGCCCCGGGGGCGCGGTGCGACCAGCCGGTGAACCCGGGTACGGTCATTCCGGCGCCTTCGATCAATACCGGGCTTAACCCGTTGGCGGCGGAGTTACTTCCGCCGCCGACACCTCCGACCAGTGATGGTCCGTCGGCGCCTGGTTCAGGTTCGGTGGAGTGTGCTTCGCCGAATGCTGGTGTCGACATCCGCGGAGTACAGCCGGGATGGCCTCAGCCCGGCACCTGCAACTACACTCCGTCTGCGGGCGCTGCTGTGTACAACGCGCAGAGTGGTGAACTGACCAGCCCTGACGGGACCAAGTACAGCGTCAAGAACTCGACAAGTACAGGAGACGACGGATGGAAGGAGATGCTGGCTCCGGCCAGCTGACCCCGACCCCGACCCGAGCCGGCGCCGAAGCTGAGCTTGATACTGAGCTCAGTGAAGCTGACGGTGTTGAGCGTGATGAAGCTGTGGAACCGGACGACGCCGAGGCGGCTGGCATCTCATTGCTGGACAGCCGCCCATGGCTTTCCCGGGTGTGTGCGGCCCTGATCCTGGCCAGCGTTTTGATTGCGCTCGGCGGGGGTCTGGCGCTGTGGGGCCACCAGAGGAATGCGGCAGCCGATCGTGCCGCGTCCGCGGCTTTGGCGGCGGCCAAGGATTGCGTCGCGGCCACTCAGGCACCTGATGCAAAAGCGGCTGCTGCTGCCGCGACGAAGATCATGGACTGCGCCACCGGCGATTTCGCCACGCAGGCCAAGATCTACGGAGGTGTTCTGGTTGACGCTTACCAGGCTGCGAATGCCCAGGTGCAGGTGTCCGACCTGCGCGCCGCCGTGGAGCGGCAGAACCCGGACGGAACCGTCGACGTCCTGGTGGCGGTGCGGACCAAGTTGAGTAACGCCGGCCAGGAGGCCGAGGAGCAGGGCTACCGGTTGCGGGTCCGGATGGCCGACGATGGCGGTACCTACAAGGTTTCCCGCATGGATCAGGTGAGCCAGTGACGGACGTGCTCGACGACGCTGCGGGAGATTCCGCGGCCGATGCCGACGCGGACGCCGCCCCGACCGTCGCCGCCCCGATCGTCGCCGCCCCGATCGTCGCCGCCCCGATCGTCGCCGCCCCGATCGTCATTGAGGACTTGCCGGGTCGCGAACCGGCCAGTTGGGCCTCCCGCGCCGGTGCGTTCGCCGTCGACGTATTGCTCGCCGCCGGTGTCGTCGTGGTTTTCATGTTGCTTGCGGCCTCCGCACCCACGTTCGGCTGGGTCTGGTGGCTGTGCACCCTTGTCGCTGCGCTGGTGTTCTTCCTCATCGCGGCCAATCGGCTGATCCTCCCGGTCATCACCGGGTGGACCCTGGGAC
>CAIOYU010000422.1 GCA_903862565.1 uncultured Actinomycetes bacterium
ACCGGTGCGACGTTGGCCGGGCTCACGGCTACGGAAACGTTCAGGTCTGCCGTGCCGCCGTGGGCGTCATCGGCCGTCACCGTGAAACTGTCCTGCTTGTCGGCATCGGTCGCGGCGTCGGCAGCCGCGGTATGGCGCGCGGTGGGGGTAGGGGTGTAGGCGAAGGTGCCGTCGGGGTCGACGATCACGGTGCCCTTGGGCGTGCTCGCCGTGCCGTTGTAGGTCAGCGGGTCGCCGTCGGCGTCGGTGCCGGTGACGGTACCCGTGACCAGGCCGGTGACCGGGTCCGGAATGTTAACCGACTGCGTCAGCCCCGAGGGAGCGATATTTGCGGGGCTGATGGTGACCGTCGCCGTGGCGGTGTCGACGCCGTGATGGAGGTCCGACGCGGTGATCTCGAACGTGTCGGTGTCGATGCCCTGAGTGGCGGCGGCGTTGTGGCGCGCTTCGGGAGTCGGGGTGAAAGTGAAGCCGCCGACACCCGGCATGACCGTGCCGTAGGACGGATCACGCACCACCAGGTACGTCACCGGGTCTGTGTCGGGGTCAGTCACGGTGATCGAAACATGCACGGTCCCATCCGATTCCGGGTCGGAGACTGTCAGGCCGGTGATGGTGGGCGGCGTGTTGCTCGGGTCGATCGCCACGGTGACCGGCACAGCCACGCTGCGACCGTGATTATCGCCGACAGTGACTATGAAGGAGTCAGCCAGTTCAGCCGGGCCTGCGCCCTCGGCTGAAGCGTCGTGTCGTGCGGTGGGTGTCGGGGTGTAGGTGAAACTGCCGTCGGTAGCCAGGGTGACCGCGCCGTCAGCGGGACCGCCGGTCACGGTGTAAGTCAGGCTGTCGGCGTCGGCGTCGGTCACGTGAAGTGCGCCGGGCACGGAACCGGCGGTGTGTTCGATGCTGCCCAGCGTGTAGGGCGGGATCGCCGGCACGGGAGCGGCGTTGACGTCGACGGTCACCGTGGTGGTCGTGGCATGTCCGGCGTCGCTGATGCGGCCGAAGGTGAGCAGGTTGAGCAGACCGGACAGCCCGTGCAGGTGCAACCCGTTGCCGGCATCGGTGGCAGTGACATCGAAGGTGTCGGTTCCGCCCGCAGCTGCCAGCTGCGCGGTGGGGGTGTACGTGAACGTGCCGTCCGGGGCGATGGCGACGCTGCCGCCGTTTACCGGGGCCGTGGTGGTGTAGGTCAGCGGGTCGGCGTCCGCGTCGAACGGATTGAGCTTGCCCAGCACGGTGTCGTCGACCTGGGTGCTCTGTGTCGGGTTGAACGCGAGCGTCGGGCGTTGGTTGTTGAAGGTGTGCCGGACCCAGGCCAGCACTCCCCACAGCACGGGGGCCTGAGCGGCCCGAGAGGCGGGGGTGTTGGTCGTGGTCAGCGGGGCCAGCACGGCGGCGACGCGATTCACGGCGTTCGAGGCCACCCGCCGGGCCGGTTGCTTCGTCTGGGGGCTACCGGTAGCAGTGCGCGCTGGCAGCTTTGTGGGCACGACCTGCTGGGTGGTGGGGACGGCGGCGGCAAGGTCGGGTGTGGGAAGTTCCGGGGTGACCGTGGGCGCCGGTGCCGGGATGCGCAGCGTCGGGCCGCTCGCCGAATCCACGGAGGCCCTGGGCAGGGCTGGGAGTTGCGGAAGGTTGGGGCCAGTTCGGTCGGGGCCGGTTGAAACGGGGGCGGGGACAGTGCTTTCCGGCGCTGCGGGTGGCTGTCGGTTGGCGCGTTCGGCCACCGGCGTCGTGGCTGACTCCGGGTGTGGGGCGCGCGTGGATGCGGCGGTCTTTCCCTCGGTAGCTTTTCTCTCGGTTGCCGCGCCGGCACTGCGCGGCCTGCCAGGTAGGGCGACACCGCGTTCGGTCGTTGCCTCGTCTGTCTGCCGGCCCGGGTCGCGGTGCGGTGAGGTTCCCGCTCTGGTTGCCCCGGGCCTGGTGGACGTGGGTCTGGAGGGCGACTCCGACCTGGTCTCGGAGGATGACGACGTCGACGACCCTGCTTCGGAGTCCTCCGGTTGGGCCCACGCCAAGCCCGGGGTGCCGGCCACTGCCGCGCCGAGGCCGAGCGCTGCCGCCAAGACTCCGACCCGGCCGATGTAGCCGGCGTAGTGCAGTGCGGGATGCTCATCGTGCTGACGGTGTTCTTTGCTGTCGGTAGCGACGTCGCCGGGCTGCCAGCCGTGATCGGTGGGTTGGTTGGGCCGCTGCGTGCCTGACTGGGCGGACCGAATCGTGTAGACCAAGGATCCTGGCTCGGCCTGGACCAATTTCCACGTCAGCCTTGGTTCGGCTAAAGGCGCAGAGCTAGATACATTTTCAACAGGATCCGACACTTTTCCCCCACAAATATTCAGCCCGGTGCACACCCGGCTGATTCCGATGTAACTCGAGTAAACGGTGATCCGTCAGCCGCTGTTAGGGCACAAGGTCACTTTTGGGCGTTCCGTGAGCGTTTGCTGACAGCGTCGTTGCCCGGGTGACACACTGTGGTGGCAGGTTATTGGCATCCTGCATACTGTGGGGGGCGTAACGGCGGTCGGGGTTTGTAGGTGCTGGCACAACTTCTGAGATTCGGTGAAGACCGGATTGTCAAGCGCATCAACGGTATTGCCCAGGAGGTCCTCCGTCACTCCGGTGCCGTCGAGAAGCTCTCCGATGATGATCTGCGAGCCAAGACCGGTGAGTTCAAGGCGGCGGTTCAACGCGGCCAGTCCCTGGAAGCCCTCCTGCCGGAGGGATTCGCCGTTGCTCGCGAAGCGGCGTGGCGAGTCCTCGAACAGCGGCCGTATGAAGTCCAGGTGATGGGCGGGGCGGCCCTGCACTTCGGCAATATCGCCGAGATGGGCACAGGAGAGGGCAAGACCCTTGCGTGCGTGATGCCAGCCTACCTTAACGCGTTGTCCGGCAGGGGCCTCCACGTCGTGACGGTCAATGACTACCTGGCCAAGCGCGACAGCGAGTGCATGGGCCGGGTGCACCGTTTCCTCGGCCTGGAAGTCGGGGTGATCCTGTCCGGCCTCAACCCCGACGAGCGCCGCGCGGGCTACGCCGCCGACATCACCTACGGCACCAACAACGAGTTCGGCTTCGACTACCTGCGCGACAACATGGCGCACTCGCTCGACGAACTGGTCCAGCGCGGGCACAACTTTGCGATCGTCGACGAGGTCGACTCGATCCTCATCGACGAGGCCCGCACACCGCTGATCATCTCCGGTCCGGCCGACGATGCGTCGGACTGGTACGCCGAGTTCGCGCGGCTCGCTACCGCGATGGACAAGGACATTCATTACGAGGTCGACTTTCGCAAGCGCCTAGTCGGAGTGAGGGAACAGGGTGTCCGATTCGTCGAGGACCAACTCGGAGCGGTCAATCTCTACCGCGCGATGAACGCGCCACTGGTTGGTTACCTCAACAACGCGTTGAAGGCCAAGGAGCTCTTCACCCGGGATAGGGATTACGTCGTCCTCTCTGGAGAAGTGCTGATCGTCGACGAGTTCACCGGTCGTGTGCTCGTGGGCCGCCGCTACACCGAAGGTCTTCACCAGGCCATCGAGGCCAAGGAGAACGTCGAGATCAAGGCCGAGAACCAAACTCTCGCCACCATCACGTTGCAGAACTACTTCCGGCTTTACGACAAATTGGCCGGGATGACGGGAACCGCGCGAACCGAGGCCGCCGAATTCCGCGAGATCTACCGACTGGGCGTGATCACCGTGCCGCCCAACCGGCCGTCGCTGCGGCTGGACCGGCCCGATGTGGTCTACAAGTCGGAGAGGGCCAAGTTCGACGCGGTCGTCGACGACGTCGCCGAACGCTACGAGAAGGGCCAGCCGGTACTGATCGGCACCACCAGCGTGGCCAAATCGGAGTACCTGTCCGACCGGCTGTTCGGCCGGGGAGTCCACCACAGTGTTCTCAACGCCAAGAACGACGAGAAGGAGGCCGGGATCGTCGCCGAGGCGGGCCGGTTGCGTGCGGTCACTGTGGCCACCGACATGGCCGGCCGCGGGACCGACGTCGTGCCCGGCGGGAATGTCGATTTCCTGGTGGATCGTCATCTTCGCGAACGTGGGCTCGACCCCGTCTCGACACCCGACGCCTACCAGGAGGCCTGGAGCGGTGAGCGGCATACGGTGAAGGCCGCCGTCGGTGCCGAGAGCAAAGAGGTCGCCGCGCTGGGTGGCCTCTACGTGGTGGGCACCGAACGGCACGAGTCCCGTCGGATCGACAACCAACTCCGCGGCCGCTCCGGCCGCCAGGGTGACCCCGGAGAGACGCGCTTCTATCTGTCGCTGGGCGATGAACTGATGCGCCGCTTCAGCGACATCGATCTGGGAAAGCTGCTCACCCGCCTCAAGATGCCTGACGACGAACCCATCGAGGCTGCCGTGGTCAGCCGCGCGATCATGCGCGCCCAGACCCAGGTGGAGCAGCAGAACTTCGAGCTCCGCCGACACGTCCTGAAGTACGACGAGGTGATGAACCAGCAGCGCTCGGTGGTCTACCGGGCACGTCGCCGAATACTTGATGGCGAGGACACGGGGGGACTGGTCCGACAGATGATGGCCGACGTCCTCACGGCCTACGTCGACGGCGCAACAGCCGAAGGCAGCGTCAGGAAATGGGATCTCGTGGCACTGGAACGGGCGTGCAAAACGCTGTATCCGTGCGGCATCGACTGCCGGTCTATCGCAAGCCCAGCCGGACGGCGATCGCGGACCCGTCAGCGTCTGACCGACGCACTGATCGCAGACGCCAGAAAGGAATTGACTGCGCGAGAAGCAGAAGTCGACGCCGCAGATGGCGCTCGTGCGATGCGGCGCCGGGAGAGAGACGTGATCCTCAATGTCATGGACCACCACTGGCGTCGACACCTCTACGAGATGGACTACCTCAAGGAGGGCATCGCGCTTCGGGCACTCGCCCAGCGCGATCCGTTAGTGGAATTCCGGGAGGAGGGCTACCAGCTGTTCGTCAGAATGGTGGAGGCCATCAACGAGGAGTGCATCCGCACCCTGTTCGCCCCTGGCGTGTCACTGTCGGCTACGGCAACCGATCGCGGTTAAAGTATCGAACAGTTGTTCGTAGGTGAGGCTTGGCGAAAGGTTATCCGTGCGGGTGATGGGCGTTGACCCGGGGCTGACGCGCTGCGGGCTCTCGGTGATCGAGAGCCGCGGCGGCCGGCAGGTCATCGCGTTGGACGTCGACGTCGTCCGCACCTCGTCCGACGAACCACTCGCCAAACGGCTTTTGGCGATCAGTGATGTTGTCGATCACTGGATGGATACCCATCTGCCGGATGTCATCGCCATCGAGCGGGTGTTCGCCAACGCCAACGCCAACACCGCCATGGGCACCGCCCAGGCCGGTGGCGTCATCGCGCTGGCCGCCGCCCGCCGCGACATCGACGTGTATTTCCACACACCCAGTGAGGTGAAGGCCGCTGTCACCGGAAACGGACGGGCCGACAAGGCGCAGGTCACCACCATGGTCACTAAAATCCTTGAGCTGCAACAGAAGCCGACA
>CAIOYU010000423.1 GCA_903862565.1 uncultured Actinomycetes bacterium
ACCGGCATCGCGGTGTAGATCATGCCCAGTCCCATGAAGCCCGGTTCGGTCCAGTCCTTGGGCGGCAGGCAGTGCAGCACGGTGCGCATATTCGGCATGCCGAACACCTGAATGACGTGACCGTGTTCCAAGGGTTTTGGAGGCACGACATGGTTGCCCATGATCCAGTTGAAGCCGACGCTGACCACGTTGCGCTCGCCGACCCAGCCGCGGTGATAGCCCATCACTCCGCCGACGGTGCCCTCAGGGATCGTCATGAACCCCAGGTCGGTGTCGCCGGTGGCAGCGGTGAACGTCACGTCGAAGGTCATCCGATCCAGTTGCGCGCCAATGGCATCGGCCATCATCGCCGCCGACTCGGCGAACACCTCGGACTCATCGGCGACGCTCTCGGCCAGACCCGGGGTTTCGGGGTCGCAGGAGAATCCCATCGCGATCTGCGTGCCCGCCGATTCGTAGGTCGAGCAGTCCACCGACTCGGTGATCCGGATCTCGTCGACCCGTTCGCAGGCACCGGAGAGCACCATGCCCATCATGTTCGTCATCCCCGGGTGCGCACCGCTCCCGAAGATCGTGGATTGCCCTCGCTCGCAAGCGGTTCGGATGCGGTCCAGATCGGAAGGGGTCTGCTTGCCGCCGGTGATCCACGCCGCCGAGGTGCACACGTTGACCCCCGACTCCAGCAACCGCTCGAGTTCGTCGATGCTGGGCCACAGCGGGTTGTAACAGCAGGCGTCAGGCTCGGCGGCCAGCAGTGCCTCGACGTCGTCGGTTGCGGTGATGCCGGTGGGCTCCGGCCAGCCGGCCAGGTCGGCGGCGTCCAGCCCGACCTTGTCCGCACCGTGGGCGTAGACACCGACGAGTTCCATATCCGGCCGGCCGATGATTGCGTGCAGTGACCGCCGGCCGATGTTGCCGGTGGTCCACTGGATCACCCGAATGCTCATGGGCCCACCCTAGGGATTCCGTTGCATCCACAGTCCGGGATTCGTCCACAGCCATGCAGCGCCGGCGACCGCGACGACGGCTCGCGTCGGTTCGGGACCCTACGTTCGGGCTCATGCGAACCGAGCAACCGTTAGCGGCACTGCACCGTCGCCTGCGAGCGCAGCCCGATCCCGATGCCACGGACGACACCGAAGCCGAGGACGACGACGTCGCCGTGCCCAGTTGGGTTCCGGACGGTCAGCCATCCGGTGGTAGGGACCTCGTGGCGGCGATTCGAGCCGACCCCGGCCGGGCCGGCGGCATCGCGCTCGGGGTCGTTGCCCTCCTGGCCGTACTGGTCACCGTGTTCACCCTGGCCCGAAGTCAACCGCCGGCGGTGGCCTCGGCGAATCTGCCGTCGGTGGAAATGGTGTCCTCAGCGGCTCCGCACCCCAGCACAACCCCGACCAGCCCGTCGGCCCAGCAGGTCGTCGTCAGCGTCGTCGGCCTGGTCAAGCAGCCCGGTCTGGTCACGCTCGCGCCGGACTCGCGCATCGCCGACGCGGTCGCGGCGGCCGGAGGCACGCTCTCGGGGGCGGACACCCTCGGACTGAACCTCGCCCGTCGCGTCACCGACGGCGAACAGGTGGTCGTCGGCATCGGCATGCCCGCCGGAAAGGCCCCCATGCTGGGGAGTTCAGCCGGCGGCCGACCGGCCGGCCCCGCTCCGGCCGGCAACGGCGCCACAGCTGCGGGTCCTGTGGACCTCAACACCGCCACGGTCGAGCAACTCGACGCCCTGCCCGGTGTCGGACCCGCGCGGGCCGCCGCGATCGTGGCCTGGCGGACGGCCAACGGAAGGTTCACCAGCATCGACCAACTCGGCGAGGTCGACGGCATCGGCCCCGCCCGGCTGGACAAGCTGCGGCCACTGGTACGGGTCTGAGTGGAGCGCCCGGCGCTGGACCTGCGGCTGGTGCCGGCGGCGCTGGCGGCCTGGGCGGCGACGGCGACGGCGATCACCTGGTGCGTCGGGCCGATCGTCGCGACGGGGTGCGCGGTGCTCGCGGCTGGATGGGCACTGGCGTGGTGGCGGTACGGCTGGCGGTACCCGGTGCTGCGCGTCGCCGGTGTCGGTGTGGTGGGCGCGGCCGTCGTGGGTAGCGGCTTCGGAATCTCCGGCGGGCTGCGCAGCGACGCCGCACGTCACCATCCGCTGACCCAGCGGTTCGGCGAGACCGTCTGGGTGACGGTCGCCCCCGAGGAGAGCCCCCGTGCAGCGGGCATCGGGCGGGTGATGTTCCGGGGTCGGCTACTCCGATTCCAGGGGGCCGAAACCGACTGCACGGTAACCGTTTTCACGTCAGGTCTGGAATTCGCCGGGCTGACCGC
>CAIOYU010000424.1 GCA_903862565.1 uncultured Actinomycetes bacterium
GGGGGATTTCCCTCACCTGGGCCTACCACCCGCTGGCCGACTTCCCGGTGACGCTCAATCCGTTCTCGATCCTCAACTCTGCCTTCGCCGGACTGCCGCCCGCGACGGTGATCGACGCGGTGAAAACCTCCACCGGTCTCGCTGACCTGGTGACCAACCTGCTGGATATTTCCAACGGCACCACCTACCCCAGCGGGATAGGGTCGCCCTCGCGGCTCACATGCAACTCCGGAACGGCGTCTGCTACGTGCACCGAAACCTCAACATCGAACTCTCAAACCGGCATCTATCTCGTCGCGGTAGGCGGGCAAGGCTTGCCTGCCGGTGCCGAAACGGTGTTATCGGCCAACTACGGGCTCCTGCCGATCCTGAGTCCGACCACCGTCCTGCCGAATCTGGTCAACCCGTTGCTGACCAAGATCAAAAGCCCCTACCTGCTGGGGAACCCGCTGGGCGACGTCCTGCAACCGATGATGAAAATTCTCGTCAACACGGGATATGACGACGTCATCACACCCGACAAACTCAACATTATCGACTCGGGCCCACTGACCTTCGCCCAAGAGGGCTACCAGGCCTACGACCGCACCTTCTACCAGACCACCCCGGACAAGGCGGTCCCGTTCAGCTGGACCAAGAACCCGGCCCTGACCCCGGAGGAGGCCAAGCAGGTCTACAGCGACGCGTTCAAAGCGTTGGGCGCTGCGATCAATGCGCAGGCCAAGAAGCCGCTGTTCGGGATTCTGAAGCTGACCACAGAGCCGTCGACGGGGCCGGTGTGGGGGTTGTTCGGCAACGGTGCGGACGCCCCGGCGGACTGCAAGGGCGCGGCCTGTAACGGCGGTAACGGTGGCCTGATCTGGGGTAGCGGCGGCGCCGGGGCCAACGGCGGGCTTGGCGGCGACGCCGGGCTGATCGGCAACGGCGGGACCGGCGGCGTGGGTCTCCTAGGCCTCAACGCCGGAGCCGGAGGGACCGGCGGGGCCGGCGGGAAGTTGTTCGGCTCAGGCGGTGTGGGTGGCGCCGGCGCGAAAGGCACCGCCACGGAGGCCGGTGGCGCCGGCGGTGCCGGCGGTAACGCCGGGTTGCTGGGCTGGGGCGGGAACGGTGGGACCGGCGGCGACGGCGCGTACGGCCGAGACGGCACCTACGGAATTTCCAACGGCGGCAACGGCACCGCCGGCGGCGCCGGGGGCGCCGGCGGGAAGGCGTCGTTCCTGTTCGGCAACGGCGGCAACGGCGGCACCGGCGGCACCGGCGGCTACGGCAATTCCCCGTTGAGCGCCCCGGCCGGCAGCAACGGCATACCCGGCGGCATCGGCGGCAACGGCGCCAACGGCGGCTAGGGCGGCGACGGCGGAGCGGGCGGCCTGTTGGGGCGCATGGGCAACGGCGGCAACGGTGCCAAAGGCGGCAACACCGGTAACGGCGGCAAAGGCGGCGACGGCGGGGCAGGCCTGGCCGGCGGCGGCGACGGCCGCGACGGCGGCGACGGCGGCGACGCCGGTACCACC
>CAIOYU010000425.1 GCA_903862565.1 uncultured Actinomycetes bacterium
AGGCCGAGGACGGCACTCGCTTCGCTGAGAACGCGGAGTTCTTCGCCCGGCAGGCGCGATCGTCGACCCATTCCCTGCCGTGGAACATCGCCGCGGCGGTGCCGTGGCTGGGCAGTCCGTTCAAGTCCGGTCAGCAGATCTCCGACGTGGTGGTGGGCCTGACCGCCGACGTCCTCAAGCCCGCGGCGAAGGCCGGGGTGGGCATTTCACCGGACACCCTGTTCGCCGACGGCCGGGTGAACCTGCAATTGCTCCGCGAAAAGGAACCCGCACTGGCCGCATTGTCGGCCGACGCCACCCGACTCGACGTCCAAGCCGCCCAGATCACCAAACCTGCCTACATCTCGGCCCTCGGCGACGCACGCACCCAACTGCAAGACCAAACCTCCGATATCGCAGGACTTTTCCGAAACACCGCGCACGCCGCGCGCCTGGCACCGTCGATGCTGGGCGCGGACGGCCCGCGTACCTACCTGATGGGCTTCCAGACCCCCGCCGAGGCCCGTGGCACCGGCGGCCTCCTAGGCGGCTTCGGTGTCCTGCGCTTCGACAACGGCAAGCCGACGGTGGACACCCTGGCGTCGAACACCGCACTCGAAGGTGCCTCCGCCGGCATCGATCTTGGCCCGGAGTTCAATGCGCAGTATGGCTTCACGAACCCCTACACCGACTTCCGCAACAGCAACTTAAGCGCACATTTCCCCTACGCCGCTCAGATCTGGCAATCCATGTGGGAAAGGCAATCGGGGATGAAGGCCGACGGCGTAATCGTTGTTGACCCCGTCGCCCTGAGCTACCTCCTCGGCGCACTGGGCCCGGTGACCCTTTCGGACGGCGAAGTCATCACCGAAGACAACGTTGTCGAATTGACCATGTCGACTGCCTACTCCCGTTTCCCAAACGATCCGACCGAACGTAAGAAGTACCTGCAGACAATCGCCAGCGAAGTCGTCAAGGAATTGATGGGACCTTTGCAGTCACCGCGCAAGATGCTCGACGCACTGGGCAGAGCGGCCAGTGAACGCCGGATCGCGGTATGGAGTGCCTCGCCGACCGACCAGGAGATCCTGGAGACGACCCCGCTCGCTTACGAGATTCCGGATGATCCCGCGCCGTACGCCCAGGTCGTTATCAACAACCTCGCCGGCAACAAGATGGACTACTACCTTAAACGCGAAATCGACTACGCGGCCGACGGCTGCGATGGCGACACCCGGAATTCGACAGTTACCGTCCGATTGACAAACACCGCCACCGATAAGCCCCTACCGGAGATCGTCGGAGGCGACCCGGGCCTCCGCGTAGGCCCACTGCGAAAGTGGAATGACGATCCCGCAGTCAAGCGGTGGGAGTCAAGCGTTCAAATGCCCTACGGCAGCATGCTTACGTCAGTTCGCATCATCGCAACGAAGGGTGCGAAACTGAATGCGGTAACTAGTGGCGATTCGTCGGTGACGGCCATCGTCCACGAGGAACGCGGCCACCCCAGCTTCGAGGTGCAGGTAGTCATTCCGCCACGGCAGAGCGGGGAACTGGTCTTCCGGCTAACCGAACCGACGTCGCCGGGGGTGCCCCGGGTGCCAGTCCAGCCATTAGTCGACGCCGTCACACCCAGAGTTTCAGTTCCAGTATGTGCTGGATGATCCAAAGAACAAGCGGCATTCCTGTGGAGGATTATTCGCAGTGACAATTCAGGACTTCATCAAGCTATTGCGCAACCGCTGGTTGACTATTGTCTTAACATCGCTGATCACCATCCTGGGAGCGATCGGTTACAGTCTGCTCCAGACTCCGCTCTACCAGGCCTCAACGAGACTCTTCGTCTCAACGACGTCCGGCAAATCGGTTTCAGAGTCCTACAGTGGCACCCGTCTCTCCCAGGAACGCGTATTCTCCTACACCGAGTTGGTTAGCGGCGCGACGCTAGCCCAGCGGACCATCGATCGCCTTGGCCTAGACATGAGTGCTGCAACATTGAA
>CAIOYU010000426.1 GCA_903862565.1 uncultured Actinomycetes bacterium
ATCAGTGCGCGGTGGTCTCGGTCCGCCTGGACCACCCCCACGAACACCGCGGCGGCCCCCAGCACGACCAGTTCCACACCGCCTACGTCGACCTGTCCTGCCACTAGGCACCCGATCTCACCTCACAGGGAAGGCAGAGTAATCAGAGTGACAACAACAACGGCAGGTGACGAAACCGCTGACGACATCTGTCGTGACTGCGGGTACGAACCAGAGCTGAAACGCTCGCTCAACGGTTTCCAGATATTCGCCGTCGCGTTCGCGTCGGTGTCGGTCGTGATGGGCATCTTCGCCACCTATGACGACGTGCTGCGGAATTCCGGACCGGTGGGGATCTGGTTGTTCCCTGTCGTCGGGGTGGGACAACTGTTGGTGGCGCTGGTCTACGCACAGTTCGCAGCGCGGATACCGCTCAGTGGCGGCTCCTATTCGTGGGCATCGCGGCTCGCCAACCCGAGGGTCGGATGGGCATTCGGGTGGATGGCCTTCCTCAGCGCGGTGACCGGCCCCGTGGCGATCGACAACGCGTTGGCGACCCAGTGCCTGATGCCGCTGTTCAACATGGAAGCCAACGAGACGACCGGGCGGGTGATCACCGTGCTGCTCCTGGTCACTCAAACCGCGCTGGCGATCGCAGCAACCCGCATCGTCGGTTGGGTCAATTCACTCTCGGTAGGGGTCGAGATCGGCATACTCTTCGTGCTCGGAATCGCGTTGGCGGTGGCGGTGGCGCTGTCCGGTGGCGGCACGACCGGCAACCTGTTCTCCCGCGGTGTCGCCGAGAGTGATCCCAACTACCTCGCCATCGGTGGCGGTTTGATGGCGGCCGCGTTGATGGGTCTGAACACCCTCGTCGGCTTCGAGACCGCCGCGAACATGTCGGAGGAGACCGAGAACGCCGTGCGCAACGTGCCACGCGCGATCATCGGATCAGTCGTGGCCTCCGCGGGACTCGGTTTCGTGTTCCTCATCGTGCTGACGTTGGCGGTCAAGGACCTGCCGGCCGCCTCGGCGAGTGAATCCCCGGTCGCGGAGATCATGCGTGAACAGTTCGGACCGGTCTGGGAAAGGCCGTTTCTGGCCGTCATCGCGGTCGCGTTCTTCGGAGCCGCTCTGGTCGCCGTCGCCTCGACCTCTCGCTACATCTTCGCGATGTCACGCGATGGACGCTTCCCCGCACACCAGGTGATGCAACGGGTGAATCCGCGAACACACACCCCGATCCCGGCGACGCTTCTCGTGTTGGCCATCGGTGTGGTGCTGATGCTGGTGCTACCGGGCGCAGCGCTGATCCAACTGATCTCGACGGGAACGATCCTCGGTATCTCGCTCTACGTCATGACGGTGATTCTGTATCTGGCGGTGCGCCGGAAGTTCGCCGCCGCCGACGGCGGCTTCGACCTCGGGCGGTTCGACGTTCCCGTCGCGGTCGCGGCACTGGTGTGGGTGGTCATCTCGCTGGTGACCGTCCTGCTGTCCTCCACGACGGTGGCGTCCCTGCTGATCGTCCTGGGCCTGCTCGCAACAGGTTTCGCCTACTTCGTCTACATGTGGCACTTCGACCGCGACGTGCTCGAACACGAGCCCGGGGACCCCGACATGTTCCTCGAACATGCGGAAGTGTGACGGCCCTCCTCACCCGGCTTCGCTTTACCCGATGATGCCGCGTTGTTGGGGCCGAGGGGGATACCGTTGACCTAGCATTCGCCTGCGGAACCGAGGAGGCTTGAGCGGTGGACGGTCTCGAACTACCCAGCCATGCCGGTTCCCGTCATGTGAAGTCCAGCCTTGCTTGGGTTCTCGCGATCGTGCTGGTCATGTCTGGATGCGCGAGCGGCTCCCGCAACAGCACCGACATCGCTCCCTCGTATCGGGAACCCGTGAAGCTGAGCAGTGCGAATGGGGTCCTTGAAGTTCGTCTGACGGCGCGGGCATCCGAGGCGAGACTCAACACCGTGGCCAGGCCGGTCACAGGCATGCTGCTCTATGACTGGCGGCTGGTGCGGGGAACCTCCTCCGACGGCAAGACTTCGGGAGAGCACAGTTATCCCGCACCGACTCTGGCGGTACAACCCGGCGAGAAGCTGGTGATCCACATGAGCAACGGTCTGCACCGCCTGAAGATCCCTGACTTCATCGACCCTGTTCTCACCCCCGCGGACGCGGCGGTGCCGCTGGTTCCGGCACCTGCCACGAGTGTGCCGATCAACCTGCACACCCATGGACTTCACGTCAGTCCGAATCTCAACGCCGACAACGTTTTACTCGAGATCCCCGCCGGTATGGGGAACACCTACACCTACGACATTCCGGCGGATCATCCGCAAGGGGTGTACTGGTATCACCCGCACCGCCACCAACTGACCGAGTCACAGGTGTATCGAGGCCTCGCGGGGCTGATCGAGATCGGCCGGCCCGAGGGGGATCTCCGAAAGGTTTCCGACAACAATCTGACGGTGCGCATCATGGCTCTTCAGATGAACTTCGTTCCCAACCGCGCTGGGGGGCAGCACTACCTGGGGTATATGGCGTGGCCACAGATGCTCAACACGAAGGCAGACCCAGCCCCGGGAGCCCTGGCGGATGGGAGCTACCAACCACTGCTGACGCCGGTGAATTTCCCCGATTCAGCACCGGGCACGACGTTCAAGACCAACTGGTTCTCCGGCCCCTTGGTCCCCCAGAACAAACGGGGTGCCTTCCAGTTCATGCCGCAGAATCTCATCGACTTCGTCGGCGATGACCCCTCTGTGACGTCACCGGCGGACCTCAGCTATCCCGATCACCTGCGCGACATACAGCTCACGGTGAACGGACAGTTTCAGCCCGTCATCGAAGCCGCCCCTGGTCAGACCGAAGTGTGGAATCTGGCGAACATCGGCTCGCAGGCCTATATGAACATCGGCATCCGCGATACCGCCACAAAGGAATTGGTGCCGCTGCGGGTGCTCGGCCGCGACGGGGACCCCGACCCCGCCGTCGGTACCGGCATGGCACGCGGCGGTACGACGTACCTGCTGGCACCCGCATCTCGGGTGACGCTGGCGGTGACGATGCCCCAAGCCGGTGGCGTGGAGTTGGTGCTGCCGCCTCTGGAAGGTCCGGACGCGAAGCACACGCAACCGCTCAGCACGAGGGGCATCCTCTACACCAACACCGGCGACAACAAGGTGGCGGGACAGCTCGGGACCGTCAGCGTCGACCTGGCGAACTTCAACTGGCTGGACGGTTTCAAGTCGACTCCGGTACAGACCCTGGCGGCAGTCCGGCTCAAGGGCGCGCCGGTGGCAAGTGTGTCGTTCACCCCCGGCGAGCCGCTGACGGATCATTCACCCTTCGTGGACACTTCGGCGATGACGGTGGCCGAGCGTCGGGTCTTCACCATCGGCGGGGGGGCCAGCCCCCGGGTCAATCCGGACGACCCGAACGGATTCATGTACATGTTCAACAAGACCACCTGGCCCACCACCCCGGTCATCCACCCGAGGCTGAATTCGGTCGAGGAGTGGCATTTCATCAACACCAACAATGACCAGCACCCAATACATGTTCATGTCAACGACTTTCAGGTGATGGACAGGATCGATCCGGTGACGGGGGTGAACTCGGGTGCCCAGCCGCACGCCTACGACAACTTCAATGTCCCCGCGCCCCTGCTCGATTCCGAAGAACAGGCAACCGAGGCCGGGGAGATGACGATCCGCTCGCTGTTCCAGGACTTCACGGGGACGTTCGTCACGCACTGCCACCGATTGGATCACGAGGACAACGGCTTGATGATGACCATCAACGTCATCCCCGAGGTGTCGACGTATGCCGTGGCAACGCAGCAGGGGCAAGCCCCGGCCGTGGTGGAGGTGCGAGACCAGGCCAATGACGCTGTGGTGGAACGTGTTACCCCGTTCCCCGATTCCCGTGCGCTTCCCAACGTCACCATGGCCGACGTCGACGGCGATCAGGTGTTGGACCTTCTCGCCGGCAGCGGCCCAGGGGACCGTGCCGAAGTGGTCGCCTTTTCCGGGGCAGAGGGCACATTCACGCGTGAGCTGGCGCGGTTCAGCGTGTTCGATGACGACTTCCGCGGCGGTGTGAACGTGGCCGCCGGGCACATCGCGGGCTCACCGCTGGCGAGCAACATCGTGGTGAGTTCCGGACCCGGTCGAGACAACGAAGTGGTGGTCTACTCCAATGAGCTGCCCAGCGCACGCGGGTCTGCGCCGGAGGTCTTCTCCTCGTTTGAACCACACCCCGGCCAGGACGGCAGCGTTCTGGCGGCAGGGCTGACCGACCCCATGGGCAGGGTCAGCATCATCACCGCCCCCACGAATGGCGCCAGGATCAGGGTTTTCAACTACCCGTTGCTCACGGTGGACGACGGTACTCATCACTCGGGGGACTCCCATGGAGGCGACGGGCCGCAACTGGTCACGGAGTTCACCGCGTTCGACGACTACGACGGGCCGATGTCGTTGACCACCGGCTGGATCGCGGCGAATGAGGGCGGCGCCGAAAGCATCATCACGGGCCAGCGCAACGGTCAAGGATTGGTGCGCAGCTTCTCCTCGGGTTCCCAGCTTGCGGGGCAGTCCGGGATGTATGTCGAGCCCTTCGACCATCAGATGACGGTGGAGTTCACCCCGACGATGACGTTCCAGCCGTTCGGCTCCGGCGTCACGGTGGCCACCACCTCCACCACGTCGGGTGCAAAGATTCTGGCCTTCGGCTCCCAGAGCGGGACCTCCGCAATGAAGTCATTCAACGTCGAGCGCTCGTCGCGAGAGCCCGCGTCTCTAAGACCGGTCGGCGCCGGAGTGGTGTCGTTCCCTGGCGTCGGCAATGGATCGGTGGGCGGCGACTAGATCTCGGCTCAGCTTGTCCACGTGGTGGTTTCGTTCGTCGGCCGGCGCTCGGTCGACGGCTGGGGCGCGTCATCTACGGGGGGAAGCCCGAGCCGGATCAGCGTCTGCGGATGTGCCTCCCCGTCGAACACCTCGCAGGCCAGTGCCAAACGACTGCGCATGTCGTTCAGTGGTTCAGTAAGGGGGCAGTTGGCCAGACCCATCGCCGTCGCCGTCAGTGTCAGGTGACTGAGCGCCTCACCGGCCCGCAGTCGCATGTCGTCGTTGTCCCCGCGCGTGCCCAGTACGAGCAGAACCGCATCGTCATCCGGTTCCGCGGCACCCTCGGCAAAGCGCAGCGTCACGCCACCGTCCTCATGTCGAACCCACTGGGACCGGGGTACGACGGCCAATTCCACGCCTAATCGGGCCGCGCGGACGTACAACAACTCCAAGGTGGCCGGCGGAATCTGTCGCGCGGGGTACCGGCGCGTGTCGGCCCGGCGCCGAGAGATGGCGCCGGCCAATTCCAGGTACGCAGCTTTGGGCGGCTGCTCGACGACCTCCAGGATCGCCAGATGGCTGTCGTGTCCGCCGTCGGGGAACCGCCGCACCCGCGGGGACCAGCCCGCGGCGGCAAGCGCCACGGTGCAGTGGTCCAGAACCGCCCCGCAGGCCAGCAGCACGTCACGCCGATCCGTCGATGATCCACTCGGTTGCCGTCGCCAATCGGCGTATAGGTGCAACGCGGCACTGTCGACCTGCCACAGCCAGGGCTGCCGATTACCGGACGACGGTGCACGAGCGGCGACGTCGAGCACGCTCTCAAGCGTCACTCGGTCCGGGAAAGGATTGGCCAGCGCTCTCACCTCCGTCGTTGTGCCACCGATTATTGCATCGAGGACAACGCCATGCGAGAGGCGAATTTCCTAGCGATCGATCATTGCCAGCAGGCTCGATGTGCCTGGCTGCCCCCGGACGACTCGTACATGGGACGTCAGGTGCGGATCTCGCAGGCCGAGGATGAGTACCCGCAGGAAAATACGACCCGCCGAGTCCGTGATCTACGCGGTCTGGCGGATTTTCTGTCGTCCTGCCTGTCGCAGAGTCAAAAGCAGCCGACTTCTAGGAGGACTTTCATGACCACAGTCACCACCACCGCAACGGGCCGCGACTTCGCAGATTGGAGGGACTTGCAATGAGACCTTCGGTCCTTGCCGGAGTCGGCCTACCTGGCGCGACAGTGTTCGGAGTAATGGCCTGGGTGTTAAAGGTCTGCCATGAAGCCCCGGGCCACGTTGGGCATCCTGCGCAGCTCCTATGCGGCGCCGACGAGTACTGGAATGGCGAGTACCCCGAAGGCGAACAGAAGTGATGGAGCGGGCGAGGTTTCACCATTGAATGCCCCTGATTTGCGGCCACGGAATTCGCCAAATGACGAAGGAGGAACCCGGTAGCATCGCGATGCCGGCATCTGGGAACGTTGCCGAATGCGGTTCGGCGGCAATCGAAACCGACATCAAGGCATACACGAGCACCGCGCTCGACGATCAGGACCGTGAGTCGGCCTTTCGCCTCCGCGGCCATACATGCTTGCCCAACCGCCACACGGGGTGTCCGATCAGCATCAGTGAGAGCAGCAGATAGAAGCCCACCGCCACTTTCGGTGCGAACGCGCCCATTGCCGTCGACACCGAGGATATTGCCAGGGTCATCCAGCGTTGTCGCTCCAGCCACACTGCCTTGGCGGGGTCCACGTTGCTCTTCAACTCATCCATCCGTCTGACATAACTGGCCAACAAGCAGGAGATCAGCGTGGCCAGGGTGAGGTTGAGCCCGAAGATCACCACCGCGATGCGCTCGCTGGAACCGGTCAGATGCTTGGTGAAAAGGCTTGTGCTGAAGGGCAGGAGGGAGACGAACAGCAACTGCAACAGGTTCAAACCGACGACGACACCGTCAGTCACGCGCAGCAGGTGGGTCAGAACGGTATGCGCAATCCAGGAGCCACCGATGAAGGCGAAACTCACCACATATCCGAGAAACGACGGCCACTCAGCCGCCAATTGGCCGATCAACCGGTCCGGCGACGCGGGCACATGCAGGTCGAGGATCAGCAGGGTGATGGCGATCGCGAAGACGCCATCGGAGAACGCCTCGAGGCGGGCGACG
The DNA here is from genome assembly GCA_903862565.1 of uncultured Actinomycetes bacterium. Lineage (GTDB taxonomy): Bacteria > Actinomycetota > Actinomycetes > Mycobacteriales > Mycobacteriaceae > Mycobacterium. Next base: position 7,011 of record CAIOYU010000426.1, read on the forward strand.
GGCAGATAATGGCCAGTTGGGACCGTTAAGCGTTCCACGCCGCTCAGCTTTCCACGCCGGTCAGTTGGTAACGCTGTCCCCGGCAGCGACGGCCTTGGCCCAGCGGTAGTCGGCCTTGCCCGACGGCGAGCGCAGGACCTTGTCGACGCGGATGAAGGCCTTGGGGATCTTGTATTTGGCGATGTGCCGACTGCAGGCCTCAGCAAGTTCAGCGTCGGTCGCGGACTTGCCTTCGGCGAACTGCACAATCGCGACGACCTCGTTGCCCCACCGCTCCGAAGGCCGCCCGGCCACCACGACGTCATAGACGGCGGGATGGCTGGCCACTGCGCGCTCGACCTCCTCGGCGAAGATCTTCTCCCCGCCGGAGTTGATAGTCACCGAGTCCCGGCCCAGCAGTTGGATCCGGCCGTCGGCCAGGTAACTGGCCCGGTCGCCGGGGATCGACCAGCGCACCCCGTCGAGGGTGGGGAAGGTGCGAGCGGTCTTGGCGGCGTCGCCCAAGTAGCCCAGCGGAACCCAACCCTTCCGCGCGAGCCAGCCTTCACCGTCGCCGGGATTCAGCACGGTCGTGCATTCGGCGGAGACCACCGCGGTACCGGGTTCTGTGTTGAAGATCGCGGAGTCTTCCGGCCCGGCAACGTCTTTGGTGGTAACCGTCGCCAACAGAACTCCCGACTCCGAGGAGCCGACGGAGTCGAGCACGATAACCTCCGGCAGCAGCGTCAGCAGGCGGTCACGCACCGTCGGCGAAAGGGGGGCGCCGCCGTTGCTGAAGGCATACAAAGCGGACAGGTCGTAGTCACCCGCCTCAAACGCATCGAGTAACGGCCGCACCATCACGTCGCCCACCACCGGGATGACAGAGATCCGCTCGCGCTCGACAAGCCGCAGAACGGCCTCGGCGTCGAACCGGACCACGTCCTCGGGAATGGCGATCAACCCGCCGGTGCTGATGAAGTTGAATCCGCCCCATTGGGCGGCGCCGTGCATCAAAGGCGGAATCAATACCACCGAGGTTGTGCCGGCGGACTCGATTACCCGCGCGAGGAGTTCGTCATAGGACTCCATGTCCTTGTCCGCGCCGAAGGGGCGGCCGCCCATGGCCGAGATGAAGATGTCGTTCTGGCGCCACAGCACACCCTTCGGCATGCCGGTGGTTCCGCCGGTGTAGAGGAGGTAGACGTCGTCGGCGGTGGGCGTCGGCATGCCGCCCGCGGGTTCGATTGTGCCGACGATGGATTCGTAGTCCACCGCGCCGTCCAGCAGGGGGTTGCCGGAGCCGTCGTCGACCTGGATGAGCACCTCCAGGTTGGGTAGCCGGTCCCGGATGGACTGCACCTGCGGTGCGAATTCGCCCGCGTACACCAGCGCGCGGGCGTTGGCGTCGGTCAGCAGGTAGATAAGTTCTTCCTCGACGTAGCGGTAGTTGATGTTGAACGGCGCCACCCTGGCTCGGTAAGAGGCGATCCACGCCTCGAGGTGTTCATTGCCGTTGCGCATGTAGAGCCCCAGGTGGTCCTGCCCGGACTGGTGACCTTCCAAGTCGGCCCGTTCGGTATGACAGCCCAGCCCCCGCGTCACCAGATAGTGGGCGACCCCGTCGATGCGTGCTTCCGCTTCGGCGTAGGTGAACCGTCGATCGCGCCAGACGATGGCATCCTGATCGGGCACAGCCCCGGCGACGGTGCTGAAAATCGTGGAGAGATTGAAGCTCATCGGCCGAACTGTAGCGGCGTGGGCGCGTCCATCTTGCCGCTATCGCCAATTGCCGATGAGCAAAGGGTGACGCGCCCAGTTCCGCAGTAATACAACAGATGTTTCCCTGCGGAAGGGTCGATCCCCGAAAGGGTCGGCCGACCTACCGGCCGGGCACCAGCGAAAGCTGCCGGGTCTGAACGATGATGCGTCCGGCAGCGTCGACCACCGTGTGGTCCTCGTCGAACCAGTCCTGCCCGATCTGGGTCGTGGTGCACAGCACCCGCAACCAGCCGTCGACTGGTCGCCCTCGCAGATACGCGGTCAACTGCACGGTCGGGCACCAGCCTTCCCTGCCCACCGCGTAGGGGACGGGAAGCGAGATGTCCCCGCACATCAGGGCGAAGAGCTCGTCCAACGGGCCGGCCTTGGGGCGAACCCAGGTCATGAGGACCGGCGCTACTCCGTGGCCGGGGGCCGTTGCATGCATGTCGCAACCGTGGTGGAGGTTGCTGATCTCGGCACCAGGTTGACCCGGCCCGATGGCCGGCACGTCGGCGGGGGGTTCCACTCCCATGATGTCGAGCACCGGATTGTTCACCAGCAACGGCGGTGCATCCTGTTCGGGTTGGCCCAAGGTAGCGGTGACGTACACACACGTCCTCTCCCCCTGGATCAGTGCGACGTCGACCAGGCCGATCCGCCGGCCGCGTTTGCGCACCGTGGTGACCAACCGCACCGAACCCGGATCCGGTGCAGACAGGAAGTTGGTCGACACCGCAACGGGTTGCGCTGGCGACCCGCTGCCATCGGCATAGCCTGCGCGGGCAGCCTCGGCGCACAGCGCAACCATCGTCCCGCCATGGACCTTCGACCCAATTGTCCAGTGCTCGTTGAGATTTGCCGTAAAACTGCGCAGGGCATCACCGGGAAGTCCGCCAGCAGGTTCCAGCGCCATCGCGTCGGAGAATCGGGGTGCGCTCACCGTTCCAAGTGTAAGCGGGGCCTGTTCTGCGGCATGATGGCAGCCATGCGACAGGCACTACTGATAGTCGGGATCCTGCTGGCCTTGAGTGGCGCGTTGTTCACGCTGCAGGGGCTGGGCGTGGTGCAGGGCAGCCCGATGAGCAACACCACGACGTGGTCCCTGCTCGGGCCACTGATCGCCGGGGCCGGGGTGGCACTGGCGGTCGTCAACCGTCCGCGGAGCTGACCGGCTTGAGAGTGACTGGTGTCCAGCCGATTTCGGTTCCACCGTAGCGCCGGAGCCGTGTGCAATGGCGATCGAGGGCGCGGTTGCCGCGCTGCGGCAACCGGTGTCCCATCAAACCGGGCTTCCCGTCACCGAACCGACTTTGACGCCGCATGAAGTCGGGGTCTGTCCCGACGGCGCCGGCGCCCTGCCCGACGAAGAGTGAGTTTCGCCGAGATGCCGGCCGATGTCGGCGGATCCGTCGATAATGCTTGGATGACGGCCGCCGAAACCATCCACCACAGCGCCAAACTGCGCTCTCGCCACGTCACCATGATCACGCTGGGCGGGATCATCGGCGCCAGCCTCTTCGTCGGGTCGGGCAACGTCGTGCGCTCGGTCGGGCCCGCCGCGGTGCTGAGCTACCTCATCGGCGGCCTGCTGGTGTTCCTGGCGATGCGGATGCTCGGCGAGATGGCGGCCGCGCGGCCAGTGGTCGGGTCTTTCATGGAGTACGCGCGCGAAGGCCTGGGGGACTGGGCGGCCTATATCGTCGGCTGGCTCTACTGGTACTTCTGGGTCGGCGTCATCGCGTTCGAGGCAGTCGTCGGAGGATCGATCCTCCACGGCTGGTTCCCGGGTGTGCCGAGCTGGCTGTTCTCGGTGCTGTTGCTCTTGGTGTTCACCGCGACCAACCTGATATCGCTGCGGTCGTTCGGTGAGGTGGAGTTCTGGCTGGCCAGCGTGAAAGTGCTTGCCATTGTCGTATTCCTGGGCGTCGGTGCGCTGTACATCTTCGGGCTGTGGCCCAAGTCGCACTTCTCGATCCCGAACCTCTGGCAGCACGGCGGATTCGCGCCGAATGGCGTCTGGCCAATCGTCACCGGTGTCGCGCTGGTGATCTTCTCCTACTTCGGCACCGAGATCGCTGTGATGGCCGCCGCGGAATCCGTCGACCCGGCCAAGGGTGTGCGGCAGGCAACCAGCACGGTGATTTGGCGCATCCTGCTGTTCTTTGTCGGTGGCGTGTTGATCATCGTGACCGTTGTGCCGTGGAACCAGTTGCCGAACCCGAAGGAGATCGCGCCGTTCGCCTACATCTTCGGACTGTTCGGGCTGCCCGGCGCCACGGTGGTCATGACCGCGGTCATCCTCACCGCCGTGTGCTCGGTGCTCAACTCGGGGCTTTACTCCGCGGCGCGCATGTTCGCCGCGCTGGCCGATGACGGTTTCGCGCCGGGCATCGTCGCCAAGCGCGCCCGCGGCGTCCCGTACGTGGCCGTGCTGGCATCCACGTTGGGCGGCTATGCGGCCGTCGCCGTCAATTATGCGGCACCCGCAACCGGGATCTTCGACTTCATCATGAATTCCGCGGGCCTGGTGGCGCTGTTCGTGTACGCGTTCATCGCACTGACTCAGATGCGGTTGCGCGACAAGATGACCGCTGAGCAACGGGGCGCGCTCAAGCTGAAGATGTGGCTGCACCCCTGGCTCGCGATTCTGGTGATCGCGGCGGTCGTCGGCGTGGTGGTGGTGATGCTCTTCGACGCGGCCGGCCGGGTACAGGTGTGGACCAGCCTGAGTTCGGTGGCGGTCCTCGTCGTGTTCTGGCCGCTGGCCAAGCGCTCGGTTGCCAAGCGCACCGAGCACTTCGAGGACATCGTCGAGGACCTCGACTATGGGGGCCACTAAGGGGTCTCGATCCGGAATGCGTTCACCGGGCGGACACCTCACTCAGATGGTGCGTTTCAGCCCGACGTGGGCGGCGTGATAGCCGAGCCGGGAGTAGAACGCCCGAGCCCTTTCGCGAGCCTCGTCTGTGGTCACCTGCGCCAACTGTGCCCCGTGAGCTCGACCGTAGTTGTGTGCCCACTCGACGAGTGCAGTGCCCAGGCCCTGTGCGCGTTCGGCTTTGGCGACCCGCAATCCCTCGATCTGCAGCCGGGTGGCGCCTCCGCGTGACAGACCGGGAATGATGGTCAATTGCACTG
>CAIOYU010000427.1 GCA_903862565.1 uncultured Actinomycetes bacterium
AGACGGTGTTCACGTTCAGTTCCCGGGCCGCTTCGGCGAACCGCACCACCCCGTAAAACCCGTCGTGGTCGGTCAGCGCGATAGCACGGAGATCAAGCCGTGCCGCCGCCTCCACCAGTTCCTCGGGGGTTGCGGCACCGTCGAGGAAGCTGAACGCCGAGTGGGTGTGCAACTCTGCGTAGGGCACCCGGGACCGGTACGGCCGGTACGCCTCGGGCGCCCGGTAGCCGTCGCGCTTGCGTGACCAGGCCGGACTGTCGCTGCCGTCGCCGGGCGGCCTGCCGTTGAGCACCCGCTCCATCTCGGCCCAGGTCGGCGGCCCATCGTTCCAACCCACCCGAGCATTGTATCGAACATGTGTTCGATGGAATAGGGGCAACCGTTGGCCCTACGCTCGTCCGGTGACTTCCCCAGAGACCCATCCTGTAGAGCCGCACATCGGCGCCATCAACAGCAAGCTGAACTGGCTGCGCGCCGGTGTTCTCGGAGCCAACGACGGCATCGTCTCGGTGGCCGGCATCGTGATCGGCGTGGCGGCCGCCACCACCGACCGCGGACCGGTCCTCGCAGCGGGAGTCGCCGGCCTGGCCGCCGGCGCGCTGTCGATGGCGCTGGGCGAGTACGTCTCGGTGAGCACCCAGCGTGACACCGAGCAGGCACTGCTGGCCAAGGAGCGCCGGGAACTCGCCGAGCAACCCGAGGCTGAGTTCAACGAACTCATCGGGCTCTACCGCGCCAAGGGACTGTCCGCGAAGACCGCTCGCACGGTAGCCGAGGAACTGACCGAACACGACGCCTTCGCCGCCCACATCGACGCCGAACTGGGCATCGACCCGAACGACCTGACCAACCCGTGGCACGCCGCGATCTCCTCGGCGATCTCGTTCACCGTCGGGGCGATGCTGCCGATGCTGGCGATCCTGCTGCCGCCGGCCTCAGTGCGGATTCCGATCACCTTCGTGGCGGTGCTGCTGGCCCTGGCCATCACCGGCTGGGTCAGCGCCCGTCTCGGCGGCGCCGACCCCCGCCGGGCAACCCAGCGGGTCGTCATCGGCGGCGCCTTGGCGATGGCAATCACCTACGGCATCGGCCTCGCCATGGGCGGGGTCATATAACCCGTCAGTCGGCGTACCGGGCTTAGTCGGCGTACCGGGCTTAGTCGGCGTATCGGGCTTAGTCGGCGTATCGGGCGACGCCGTCGTCGAGCACGATGCGGGAGTTCGATCCATCCGGCTCCGCCGCCTCGGTGCGGTAGACCGCCCGTCCGTCGCCGGTTCGCCAGATCGAGGTCGTCAGCGTCTCGCCGGGGAACACCGGGGAGGAGAACCGCGCCGCGATCGAGGTCAGCTTCGCGGCCTCACCACCGGCCAATTCGGCCAGCAGTGCCCGACCGGCGAACCCGTAGGTGCACAACCCGTGCAGGATCGGCTTGGGGAACCCGGCCAGCGTCTGTGCGAACCACGGGTCGCTGTGCAACGGGTTGCGGTCGCCGGAAAGGCGGTAGATCAGCGCCTGGTCCTCACGGGTGGGCAGGGCGATGCGGGCGTCGGGTTCGCGCTCGGGGAATTCCGGAGCCGCCGGACGCTGGCCTGGCTGGCCGCCGAAACCGCCGTCGCCGCGGATCACCAGTGTGGTCAGGGTCTCGGCGACCTGCTCACCGGTGGCGGGATCGGTGCCCGTGGCGCGCAGCATGATGATTGCGTTCTTGCCCTCGCCCTTGTCCTGGATATCGGCGACCTCGGCGACCACCGACAGCGAACCGGCCGCCGGCAGCGGGGCAGACAGGCGGATCTCCTGCGAACCGTGCAGCAACTTGCCCCAATTGAACGAGCCCACCAGTGGTGCGGCCGCGAACCCCATGCAGCAGATCACCGCAAACGTAGGAAACACCTGCTGGGGAGTCTCGTGGCTGTTCTCGGTGGTGAACGCCAAGTCGGCGGTCCCGGCACCGATACCAAGGGCGTAAAGCAAGGTGTCCCGGTCGGTCCATTCGAAAATCCGCGGTTCGGTGACCGCGCCGATGGCGGTGGGGTCGATTGCCATGTCAGGACCTCCTGGGGTTGAGATTAGGATCTCATCATCACACCGGGGGGATTTCGCCCCGCAAGAGCGATAGACAAGGCACCCTATTGACCATGCATCGTTCTCTCGTCCGGAGCATCGCCGGGATCTTCGCCGCTCTGATGGCCGTTTTTGTGCTGGCCGCTTGCAGCTCGCCCCACCCCGAGGTGCGCAACGTCACCCTGACCCTGATTCGGCACGCCGAGTCCACGGCCAATGAAAAGGGAGTGATCGAGACCAAGCCACCCGGCCCGGGGCTGTCCGCCGAAGGCCAGAAGCAGGCCGAGGCGTTGGCCGCCAAGCTCAAGAGCGGTGATTACGACGGCGTCTACTCCTCGCAGTTGCTGCGATCGGAGCAGACGGCCGCTCCCGCCGCGCGGGCACTCAACGAGAAGGTCGACGTCCAGGCCGGCCTGAACGAGATCTCCGCCGGGTGGTACGAGGGCCTTCCGGTGAACAGGTCCGAGGCAACCTACCTGCTGCCGATGGACTACTGGCTGACCAGTAACCGCCAGTTCGCCATCCCCGGATCGCTGAACGGAAACCAGTTCAACGAGCAGTTCAGCTCCGCCATTCAGCACATCTACGACAGCGGCAACAACAAGCCGGTCGCATTCTCCAGCGGCAACGCCATCATGATGTGGGTGCTGCTGAACGTGGTCAACCCCAAGGACAGCCTCCGGACCGACCACCCGATTCCGAACACCGGACGCGTGGTGATCAACGGAAACCCGGTGACCGGCTGGACGCTCAAGGAATGGGACGGGATCACCGACTTCTCCGTGGGTGCCACCGGCAACTGAGCCGGTTTCACACCGGAGCCGGATCAACACCGGGGCCGGATCCACCACGAGCCGGTCATTCATAGACCCCTTCCAGCTGCCACTCCCGCTGGCGATAGCAGAGCAGAAGTGCCTGCGGAGGTTCTCCGTCAATAAGCACCTGGGCGCGTGCCGTACGCCCGGTGCGGGCGTGCTCGGGATCCCACCACCGTTCGTCGACCGGCCACGGGCCGGCCCACCAGGTGAGCGCACCCCGAACACCGGCACCGGCCAGCCGGACGGGTTCGGCGCTGAAGAAGCCGCGACCGGTCACTCGTACCGGATTGTCCTGGGCGTCAAAGAGTTCCACCGAACCCAGCACACCACTGCCCTGGGTGTCCACCACCGCCGGCGAGGGCTCCGGGAGTTGGCCGGGCCAGGGACGGTCGGGCGCGGAGTGCGGTGCCGGCTCGTCGCCGAACGGAGTCAGGGTAATCCGCTCAGCGGGTCCGCGGCCGCCGCTGAGCATCGGAATCTGTACGGCCTCCTGGCCCAGCAGACCCTGCACCCGGACCAGTGCCCGACGGGCTCGCAACCGGTCGTCCTCACCGAGGCCGCCCCAGAGCGGCAGCTGGAGCGCTTCTGCAGACACGACTTCCACCGGCTGGAGCCTCAGCATCGTCACCGGGCCTGACGGGCTGCCCCCTGCCCGCCGGGACCTGGTCAACCACCCGTCCAACTGCCAGCGAACCCGATCGGCGGTGGCGTCCTCGGTCAGAGGTTCGGCGCACCGCCAGACCCGGGTGAGCTCAGCCCCGCCGGCGGTGACGGCGTGAATGGCCAACCGGGTGCACCCCACACCGGTGGCCTCCAGACTGCGGTGCAGCGCAGCGGCCAACGTCCGCCCGGCGAAAGCGGCGGCATCGACGCGCTCGATCGGCGGGTCGCAGTTCAGGACGGCGTCGAGTTCCGGCGGCAACTCCCGCCCCGACGGCCCGCGCCCCGGCTCCCCGCGAGCCATCCGGTGTGCCACCGCCGCATCAGAGCCGAACCGGGAGAGGACATCCTGGCCCGGTAGTGCCGCGAATTGGCCGAAGGTGCGGATTCCCAAGCGCCACAACAGGTCCGTCAATCCCTGCCGGCCGGGACCGGACAGGCTCGGCTCGCCCGCCAACTGCCTGATCGACAGCCCGGCCAGGAACTCTCCGTCCGCGCCGGCATCCACCAGCCGCCCCGCCCGGGCGGCGAAGACTGCGGTCGCAAGCTGGTCGGCGATCCCCACCTGACACTCGGCGCCGGCCGCCGCCACCGCGTCGACGAGTCGTTCGGCGGCCAGTTGTTCGGAGCCGAAGTAGCGGGCCGCGCCGCGCACCGGCAGCACCAGCAGCCCGGGCCGGAGCACCTCGGCACGGGGCACCACATCGGCGACAGCCGCCGTCACCCCCTCGAAAAACCGCGCGTCCCGGTCCGGGTCGGCAGCCACCACGTGCACCTGTGGGCACCGCGCCTGCGCCTCACGGCGCCGAAGACCACGTCGCACTCCGGCCGCCCGCGCCGCCGCCGAACAGGCGACCACCCGGTTGGCGAAGGTAACCGCGACCGCAGCGGTGGGCGGCAGTTCCGCCGCGGCCGCCGCGGCCATGGCAGGCCAGTCCATGCACCAGATGGCCAGGACACGCCCGGTCCCGCCTGTCATCGCGCTCAGCCCCGCCGCACGGTGCACCCGACCCGCACCGCGCCGATGCGGCCGGACCCAGGCCCCCCGGTGAGCTCGTAACCCCGCACACGCGCGTCCATCCGCATCGAGGCGCCCTGCCACTGCCCCTGGGTCACCAGCAGAGTGCAGCCCCGCTGCCGGGCCCGGGCCACCACGGCCCGGGCCCGGGTTGCCGGCACCGAACGGCCGGCCCGGGCGAGTATCACCAAATCCATCCCGTCGATCAGCACCGCAGCGATCTCCACCGGATCGGCACCCGGGTTGGGGATCACCGCGAGCCGGCTCAGATCGGCGCCCATCTCGGCGGCGGCCAGCAGTCCGAAGCCAGGCAGACCGACGACGGCCACATGACCGCCACCGGCGGTCACCGCGGCGGCCATGCTCACCGGCAGCGACCGGGCCCCGGAGAGCACCGCCACGGCACCCCTCGGCAACCCGCCGGGAAGGACTCCGGCCAGCGATTCCGGGACCGGCAGCAAACTTTCAGAACCCGGTAGAACATCGGCGGCGCGATCCTCGGCCTGCCGGCGGGCGCCGACCTTGCCGGACACCGCGGCCATCTGGCGGCGCAGCTGTTCTAGCTGTTCAGCACGGTTATACTGGCCCTTCTCCAGGGCGACAGCAGCCGTCATCGCCACCTCCGGGCACGGTAGATATCCAACTGTTTTCGAATGTATGTTCGATATCGCTAGTAAACACCGGCGGTCCGACATCGTCAAGAGGTCTGGCAGCATGAAGCGATGGATTCAGTCATGAACTCCGCACAGGCCGACAGGATGGCCCAGGGTTCAGGTTTCGTCGCCGCTCTGGACCAGAGCGGCGGCAGTACCCCCAAGGCGCTGAGGCTCTACGGAATCGACGACAGCGCCTACTCCGGTGCGAAATTCTCCGGGGACGAGCAGATGTTCGACCTCGTCCACCAGATGCGGACCCGAATCATCACCAGCCCGAGCTTCGACGGTGCCCGGATCATCGCGGCAATCCTGTTCGAGGACACCATGGACCGCGACATCGAGGGCCGCCCGACTGCCGACTATCTGTGGGCCGTCAAGGGGATCGTGCCGATCCTGAAGGTGGACTGCGGACTTGCCGCCGAGCAGGACGGCGCACAGGTGATGAAGCCGATCCCCGGCCTGGACGGGCTGCTGTCCCGGGCGCGCGCCAACGGCATCTTCGGCACCAAGATGCGCTCGCTGATCACGTTGCCGGGCAAGGGACTTGAGGCGGTGGTCGATCAGCAGTTCGCCGTGGCCAAACAGATCCTCGACGCCGGCCTGGTGCCGATCATCGAACCCGAGGTCGACATCCACAGCCCCGCCAAGGCTAAGGCCGAGGAGCAGTTGACGGCGTCGATCATCGACCATCTCGCGGTACTGCAGGCCGACGAGCAGGTGATGCTGAAACTGACACTGCCCGAAAGCGACAACCTCTACCGGGATCTGGTCGACGACACCCGGGTGATGCGGGTGCTCGCGCTCTCCGGCGGCTACAGCCGCGCCGAGGCCTGTGAACGGCTGTCGCGCAGCCACGGTGTGATCGCCAGCTTCTCCCGGGCACTCACCGAGGGACTGACCGCCCAGCAGAGCGACGCCGAGTTCGACCGGGCGCTGGGCGCGGCGATCGCCGACATCGCTTCGGCGTCAGCGACCTGAGCCCAGCGGGCTACTCCCACTCGATGGTGCCCGGCGGCTTGCTGGTCACGTCGAGTACCACCCGGTTGACCTCGGGTACCTCGTTGGTGATCCGGGTGGAGATGCGCTCCAGCACCTCATAGGGGACCCGGGTCCAGTCGGCCGTCATGGCGTCCTCGCTGGACACCGGGCGCAACACGATCGGATGGCCGTAGGTACGCCCGTCGCCCTGCACGCCCACCGAACGGACGTCGGCGATCAGCACCACCGGACACTGCCAGATCTGCTGATCCAACCCGGCCGACGTCAACTCCTCGCGGGCGATCAGGTCGGCCCGGCGCAGCGTTTCCAACCGCTCCGCAGTGACCTCTCCGATGATCCGGATGCCCAGGCCTGGGCCCGGGAACGGTTGGCGACCAACGATTTCCTCCGGCAGACCCAGATCCCGGCCGATCGCCCGCACCTCGTCCTTGAACAGCAACCGCAGCGGTTCGACGAGGGCGAACTTCAAGTCGGGCGGCAAGCCGCCGACGTTGTGGTGACTCTTGATGTTGGCCGTACCCGTGCCTCCACCGGACTCCACGACGTCGGGGTACAGCGTGCCCTGCACCAGGAATCCGATGTGCTCGCCGTGAGAATCGCTGTCCAACAGAAGATCCCGGACCGCACCCTCGAACGCCCGGATGAACTCGCGACCGATGATGGTGCGCTTGCCCTCCGGATTGCTCACCCCGGACAGCGCCTCGAGGAACCTCGCCTCGGCGTCGACGGTCACCAACCGCGCTCCGGTGGCGGCCACGAAATCACGCTGTACCTGCTCGCGCTCCCCCGCCCGCAGCAGTCCGTGATCGACGAACACGCACGTCAGCCGATCACCGATGGCCCTCTGGACCAGCGCGGCGGCCACAGCGGAATCCACGCCCCCGCTCAAACCGCAGATGGCGTATCCTTCGCCGACCTGCTCGCGGATCGACTCGATGAGCGCCTCGGCGATGTTGGCCGACGTCCAGGCCGGAGGGATGCCGGCGAAGTCGTGCAGGAACCGGCTGAGGATCTGCTGGCCGTGCGGGCTGTGGATCACCTCGGGGTGGTACTGCACCCCGGCCAGCCGGCGGCCGCGGTCCTCGAAGGCCGCCACCGGCGCTCCCGCGGTGGCGGCGACCACCTCGAAGCCGGCCGGCGCGGAAGTCACCGCGTCGCCGTGGCTCATCCACACGGGCTGCGATCCCGGCAATCCCGAATGCAGTTCGCCGCCAAGCACATTGAGGTCGGTGCGACCGTACTCGCTGGTGCCGGTGCGCTCCACGGTTCCGCCGAGGGCCTGGGCCATGGCCTGGAATCCGTAGCAGATGCCGAACACCGGCACCCCGAGGTCGAACAGGGCCGGATCAAGCCGGGGAGCACCATCGGCATACACGCTGGCCGGGCCCCCGGAGAGCACGATCGCCTGCGGGTTCTTGGCCTTGATCTCCTCGACGCCCATGGTGTGCGGAATGACTTCGGAGAACACCCGGGCCTCCCGGACCCGCCGGGCGATCAACTGCGCGTACTGGGCGCCGAAATCAACCACCAGGACGGGACGGGATGACGTGGACGGTTGCACCGGCACAGTCTAAGGGCGGGCCGGGTCGGGCGGGGCGTGGTGCTAACCCCGCTGAACCACGCGCTCGCCCGCGTGGTGGACCGGGAAGATCGGAAGGTTGCGCAGGCCGCCCGGCGCACTGGCGGGAACCACCGGACGCGTCGGGGCGATCGGCGCCATCCGCTGGTAGGGCCGGCCCTGAGCCGGACGTTGGTCGGCTTCACCCTTGTTCGGCCACAGTGACGCCGCCCGTTCAGCCTGGGCGGTGATGGACAGCGACGGGTTGACCCCGAGGTTGGCCGAGATCGCCGCGCCGTCGACCACGTAGAGCGAGGGATAGCCGTACACCCGGTGGTAGGGGTCGATGACGCCGGTCTCCGAGCTGTCACCAATCGCCGCGCCGCCGAGGAAGTGCGCTGTCAGCGGGATGTTGAACATCTCACCCCAGGTGCCGGCGGCGACGCCGTCGATCTTTTCGGCGATTCGCCGGGTCACCTGGTTGCCGACGGGAATCCACGTCGGGTTGGGCTCGCCGTGGCCCTGCTTGCTGCTCATCCGCCGACCGAACAAGCCCTCCTTGGTGAACGTGGTGATCGAGTTGTCCAGGTGCTGCATCACCAGCGAGATCACCGAACGTTCGCTCCACTTCCGGACCGACAGCACCCGCAGGGCACCACGCGGGTTGGAGACGGCGGCTTTGATCAGCTGCTTCCAGCGGGGCACGTCGGTGCCGCCCGGACCGGAACCGTTGGTCATCAGCGTCTGCAGCAGACCCATGGCGTTGGAGCCCTTGCCGTAGCGGCACGGCTCGATATGGGTGTCGGCAGTCGGATGGATCGACGACGTGATCGCCACACCGTGAGTGAGGTCGAGATCGGAGGACGCATGGTAGCGCCCGGCACCCACGATGGACTCCGAATTGGTGCGGGTGAGCACCCCCAGCTTGGCGGACAGTCGCGGCAGCGTGCCGGTGTCGCGCATTTCGTGCAGCAGTCTCTGGGTGCCGTAGGTGCCGGCGGCCAGGATGACGTGGCGGGCGGTGAAGGTGGACTTGTAGGTGCGCACCCACCGGCCGGTGCGAACGGTGTCGACCTCCCAGAGTCCGTCGGCCCCCTGTCTGACACTGGTGACCGTGGTCATCGGAAGAACCTGCGCCCCAGCCTTTTCCGCCAGCCCGAGGTAGTTCTTGACGAGAGTGTTCTTGGCTCCGTGCCGGCACCCGGTCATGCATTCGCCGCACTCGATACAGCCGGTGCGTTCCGGGCCGACGCCGCCGAAGTAGGGATCGGGCACCGTCTGGCCGGGCTGCTTGCCGTCGACTCCGAAGAACACCCCGACCGGGGTGGGGGTGTAGGTGTCGCCGCACCCCATCTCTTCGGCGACCTCCTTCATGAGGCGGTCGGCGTCGGTGAACGTCGGGTTCAGCACGACGCCGAGCATCCGCTGCGCCTGGTCGTAGTGCGGCATCAGCTCAGAACGCCAGTCGGTGATGTGCGACCACTGCTTGTCGTTGAAGAACGGATCCGGCGGGATGTAGAGCGTGTTGGCGTAGTTCAGCGAGCCACCGCCCACGCCCGCACCGCCCAGGATCATCACGTTGCGCAACACGTGGATCCGCTGGATGCCGTAGCAGCCGAGCTTGGGCGCCCAGAGGAACTCCCGAAGCCGCCAGGATGTCTTGGCGAACTCGTCATCCGCGAAGCGCCGGCCGGCCTCGAGCACACCGACCTTGTACCCCTTCTCGGTCAGCCGCAGTGCACTGACGCTGCCCCCGAAGCCCGAGCCGATGATCAGAACGTCGTAGTCCGGTTCCATCCGTCCAAACTACCGCCGACTCCCCGCGCGGGATTAGCACTCGACGCAGAGCGTGACGCTGGAGCGAGGGTCGGCGGGTGGGGCTTTCGCGTGCCGGGCCTCAGCTGCCGACCGTCAGGCCCACCTTCTGGAACTCCTTGAGGTCGGAGTAGCCGGCCTTGGCCATCGATCGGCGGAGTCCGCCGACGAGGTTGAGTGACCCGTACGGATCGTCGGACGGCCCGTTGAGCACCTGCTCCAGGCGCGGCCGCTCGCCGTGCGCGATCTGGAGCAGTCCGCCGCGGGGCAGGGACGGGTGCGCCGCCGCCGATGGCCAGTACCAGCCCCCGCCGAGCGCCTCGTCGGCCACCGCCAACGGGGTACCGAGGACGACAGCGTCGGCCCCGCAGGCGATGGCCCGGGCAAGGTCGCCGGAGGTGTGGATGTCGCCGTCGGCGAGCACGTGCACGTAGCGTCCGCCGGTCTCGTCGAGGTACTCCCGGCGTGCCGCGGCCGCGTCGGCGATGGCCGTCGCCATCGGCACGCAGATACCCAGCACCTCGTCGCTGGTGGTGCCCCCGGCCGTCGATCCGTAGCCGACGATGACGCCGGCGGCGCCGGTGCGCATCAGGTGCAGGGCGGTCCGATGGTCGGCCACCCCGCCGGCGACGACGGGGACGTCGAGTTCGGAGATGAACGTCTTGAGGTTCAACGGCTCCCCGTTGGCCGCCACCCGTTCGGCGGAGATGATCGTGCCCTGGATGACGAGCAGGTCGATCCCCGCCGCCACCAGCGTGGGCGTCAGCGTCGCCGCGTTCTGCGGACTGACCCGCACCGCCGTCGTCACCCCGGCCTCACGAACCCGGCTCACCGCCTCCCCCAGCAGGTCGAGGTCGATCGGCGCGGCGTGCAGTTCCTGCAGAAGCCGGATCGCCGGGGACGGGTCGTCGTCGGCGGCTGCGGCCTCGATGACCCTGGCGATCTTTCCCTCGACGTCGGCGTGCCGGCCGAGCAGACCTTCACCGTTGAGAACGCCCAGCCCACCCAGACGTCCCATTTCGATGGCGAAGGCCGGTGAGGTCAGGGCGTCGGTCGGGTGTGACACCACCGGGATCTCGAACCGGTAGGCATCGAGTTGCCAGGAGGTGGACACGTCCTGCGACGACCGGGTGCGCCGGGACGGGACGATGTTGACCTCGCCCAGTTCGTATGTCCGGCGGGCGGTTCGGCCCATACCGATTTCAACCAAGTCACGCACGGCTCAGCTCTCTCCTCTTCAGCGCGCGTAGTAGTTCGGCGCTTCGACCGTCATCGTGATGTCGTGCGGGTGGCTCTCCTTGAGCCCGGCCGCGGTGATCTGCACGAATTGAGCCCGCTGCAGATCGGCGATCGTCGCCGCACCGGTGTAGCCCATCGCGGCACGCAGCCCGCCGGTCAACTGGTGGATCACGGTGGCCAGCGGCCCACGGAACGGCACCCGGCCCTCGATGCCCTCGGGCACCAGTTTGTCCTCGGAGAGAACGTCGTCCTGGAAGTAGCGGTCTTTGGAGAAGGACCCACGCAGGGCTCCGGCCGCACCGCGGCCCTGCATCGCGCCCAGCGAACCCATGCCGCGGTAGCTCTTGAACTGCTTGCCGTTGACGAAGATCAGATCGCCGGGCGCTTCGGCGGTGCCGGCCAGTAGCGACCCGAGCATGGCCGTCGAGGCACCCGCCGCCAGGGCCTTGGCGATGTCGCCGGAGTACTGCAGGCCGCCGTCGGCGATCACCGGGACCCCAGCCGGCGCGCACACCGCGTGGGCTTCGAGAATCGCGGTGATCTGCGGCGCACCCACCCCGGCCACGACGCGGGTGGTGCAGATCGACCCCGGGCCGACGCCGACCTTGACCGCGTCGGCACCGGCGTCGACCAACGCTGCGGCCGCGCTGCGGGTGGCGACGTTGCCGCCGACGACCTCGACCCGCTGGCCGACCTCGGCCTTGAGCTTGCCGACCATGTTCAAGACCATGCGGTTATGGGCGTGCGCGGTGTCCACGATCAGCACGTCGGCACCGGCATCGACCAGTGCCATCGCACGCTCCCAGGCGTCGTCGCCGACGCCGACGGCCGCGCCGACC
Organism: uncultured Actinomycetes bacterium; assembly: GCA_903862565.1. GTDB lineage: Bacteria > Actinomycetota > Actinomycetes > Mycobacteriales > Mycobacteriaceae > Mycobacterium. The sequence continues at coordinate 11,664 of CAIOYU010000427.1, forward strand.
AGGAGTCGGCCGTCGCGGTCCTTGGTGGCGTTGGGGTGCTGCTCGGTCTTGACGAAATCCTTGACGGTGATCAGCCCGGTCAGCCGGCCGTGGCCGTCAACGATGGGCAGCTTCTCAATCTTGTTGCGCCGCAACAGGCCCAGCGCCGCGTCGGCGGTGACGCCCTCCTGGGCGGTGATGAGCGGGTTCTTGGTCATCACCTCGGCGACCCGCTTGCTCATGTCGACTTCGAAGCGCATGTCGCGGTTGGTGATGATGCCCACCAGCGAGCCGTCGCTGTCAACGACCGGGAGCCCGGAGATGCGGAACCGGGCGCACATGGCGTCGACCTCGGCCAGGGTGTTGTCCGGCGAACAGGTGACCGGGTCGGTGACCATGCCGGCCTCGGACCGCTTGACCGTCTCGACCTGTCCGGCCTGCTCGGCGATGGACAGGTTGCGGTGCAGCACACCCATGCCGCCGGAGCGGGCCATGGCGATCGCCATCCTGGCCTCAGTCACGGTGTCCATGGCCGAGGAGACCAGTGGCACCTTGAGCCAGATGTTGCGGGTCAACTGGCTGGATGTGTCCGCCGCCGCCGGAATGATGTCGGAGGCTGCGGGCAACAGCAGCACGTCGTCGAAGGTCAGCCCGAGCATGGCGACCTTGTGCGGATCGTCGCCGCCGGTGCGGGGCGGGATGCCTTCGGCCGTGGTCCTTGGCCCATCTGTCATCGGCCCATCCTAATAGGGTGCACGGCCGACTTCCCGGCGCGCTACCAGTGCATCTCGCGTACTCTTGGGAGCGTGCGCGACCATCTGCCACCGGGCCTGCCGCCGGATCCGTTCGCCGGCGACCCCGATGACCCGACCGCGGCACTGGATGCGTTGGAGCCCGGTCAGCCGCTGGACCCGCAGGAGCGCGAGGCCGTCGAAGCCGACCTCGCCGATCTGGCGGTCTACGAGGCGCTACTGGCCCAGCGCGGCATCCGCGGTCTCGTGGTGTGCTGCGAGGATTGCCACGAAGACCACTATCACGACTGGGACATGTTGCGCGCCAACCTTCTTCAGCTCCTGGTCGACGGAACTGTCCGCCCGCACGAGCCGGCGTACGATCCTGAACCCGACGCCTACGTCACCTGGGACTACTGCCGGGGTTACGCCGACGCCTCACTCAACGAGGCCACGTCGGATTACGACAACTACCGCTGACAACTGATCGCTAGCCGACGGGCACCGGCGCCGGCACGGTGGTGGTGACCGACGGCGGCAGCGTCTGCGGACCTTCCTGCCCTTCCGGAGACACCGCAGTCTGAGCGGCAGTCGTCGGAGCGGCGGACGTCGCCGGGGCCGGAGGCGCGGTCGTCGCGGAAATCTGAACACCGGCATCGCTCTTGGGCGCATTCGTCGCGGTGCTGGTCGGCGTCGCGGTCGGGGCGGCACTCGTCGGTGTGGCCGTCTGGGCTGTCGCGGAAGCGGAAGCGGACGCCGACGCCGAGGACGGGACCGATGTCGCAGCAGCAGCCGATGACGGTGCGGGCGTGGCCGTGGTCTCCGACGCCGTAGGCGGCTCCGACGGCGGGGCTTCGCTGCTGGACCCCGGCTCCAGCGCAGGAGTCTCCGAGGCCTCCGAGGTCGCGGACTCCCCTGATGTCGTCGCTTCGGTGGGCGGCGGGGTGGAGGGCACGCTTGTCGGCGCCACCGTCGGGACCAGTTCAGTCGACGACGGCGGGACGGTGTAGGTGATTCCGGGCGGCGCAGTGGCCGCGGGATCGCGCTCGACCACCTTGGCCGAGAGGTCGTTGAACTGCTCGACCAACTCCTGCTTCTGGCTGGAATCGCCGATGCTCTCCACCTGCGAGCTGACCTCCACCAGCTTGGACTGGGCCTGCTCCCAATCCCCCTGGGAGATCAATTCCTGCACCTGGTTGAGTTCAGTGCGCGCCGCCAGGCCCACCTGGTCCTCGCGAACCTGTTTGGGAGTGCCGAACAGCATCGTGCGCAGGCCGTAGAGGGCGTCACCCTGTCCGGCGCCGGCAACCACCGCACCGAAGCCGCCGATGCACAGCACCGCCGCGGCAGCTGCTCCGACCACGCCCATGCCACGGCGGCTGCGCTTCGTGGTAGCCGGGCCCAGCGCGAGATCTGTTCTGCCCGTGCGCTTCTCGGCCAATCCGGCGTTCAGCGCGGCGACGGCCTGCGGCTCGGAGATCAGGCCGGTGGCGGGTGGCCAGCGCGTCTCGTCACGCCATCCGGCGAGCAGGGCCGCAAGCGCCGCATCGGCATGGTCGCGCGGCGCCACCGGATGGCCGGCAGCCACTGCGTCGATGAAGTCCGCACTGCGTCGTATTGCGTCCAGGGAGGGCTCGGGCATCGGATTGGGTCTCAGTTCGGGACCATTCAGCTCAGGCATAGTCGAACCCCGTTCCAGCGATCTCGGACTTCAACCGCGCCAGGGCCCGATGCTGGGCCACCCGAACAGCACCCGGGGTGCTGCCGACGGCCTCGGCGGTCTCTTCAGCGGAAAGTCCGACGACGATACGCAGCGTGAGAATCTCGCGCTGCTTGGGCGGGAGAACAGCCAGCAACTGGTCCATCCGCGATGCCGCGTCGGACTGCATGGCCATCTGCTCGGGACCGGCATCCAGGGTGATCCGTTCCGGCACCTCATCGGTGGGCTCGGATCGGTTCCGACCCGCCGCCCGGTGGGCGTCGGCGACCTTGTGTGACGCAATGCCGTACACGAAGGCCAGGAAGGGTCTCCCCTGATCCTGGTAGCGCGGCAGCGCCTGAATGGCGGCCAAGCAAACCTCCTGTGCAACGTCGTCAGCCGAAAGGCCGACCCGCTCCGCGGTCCCGAGCCGAGCTCGCACATACCGGACCACGATGGGGCGGATCGTCTCCACTACTTCCCGGAGCGCATCGCGACTGCCTGCCACTGCCTCAGCAACGGCGGCGTCGAGACGTTCTCCCGGAATGGTCATCGACGACGGCATCTCCAACGTTACGCAGCGGGGCGAGGTTTGCTAGAGACATTATCGGCCGGACACCGGAAGGTACTGTCACCCGTCCGGTCGTCGGTCAGCTCACCCACTGCGCCACTGACCGCCGTTGCGTGTGACGAACGCGGCGCTCCGAGCGCGAACCTCGGCGATCGCACCCTCGGTGTGCACGGCACTGCCGATGTCGCTGAGCAGGCATGACAGGGCCCAGCGCAACGGAATCAGTCCGTAGGTCCCGGTGTCGTCGAGGGCGGCGTCGGCGACCGAGCGCGCACCGGACACATCTCCGGCACTGCACAACGCAGCGGCCAGCACCACACTGCTCTTGACCCGGTGGCGCCGCAGGGCCGGCAATGCCTGCTCGGCGAGTTCGACGCCGCGGAGGGCATGATCCCGGGCCGATGACCCGTCTCCACCGGCCATCGCCAACTCCGCGCCGACCCAGGCCTGGCGGATCGACAGACGCAGTGGCGGGTCGTCACTTCGGCCTAGCACCGCCCCGGCACGTCCCAGCAGCGTCGCCGACGCGGCCAACCGACCCACGCCCAGTGCGTCGGCGGCCAGGCCGAGAAGAGCATCGACCCCGGACTCCGCGTCGGTCGCCACCGCCAGGGCTTCGCCGTCCCACCGGTTAGCCCGCCAGTGCCAGCCGACCTGACGCAGGAACGACCCGCGGGTGCTCAACGCCAGCGAGGCCAGCGGCGCCGGCGGAGCAGTGCGGAGAAGCGCGGCAAGGTCGGTGCGGGCCGCGGCGTACCGGCCCTGCCCGCCCGCGGCGACCGCCCGGAGCCACAACTCGGTCGCCCCACTGGCGGCCGGAAGCGGCCAGCGGCCCGGGTCGGTGCCGAATGCCGCATCGGCCAGCACGCTGGAAGCCATCGGAGCGCGACGCTACACGGTTAAGAGTTTGTGCTCACCGCGTTACGGCCGTGTCAACTGCGGCAGTGGAATCGGCGCGGAT
>CAIOYU010000428.1 GCA_903862565.1 uncultured Actinomycetes bacterium
ACCTGTACCAACCACACCCCGCGTCGCAACCGAAAACTGCTGCTGCACCGCCGCCAGATCGACATCCTGGTCGGCAAGATCCGTGACTGCAACCTGACCCTGGTGCCGCTGTCGATGTACTTCCTCGATGGCAAGGTCAAGGTGGAGTTGGCGCTGGCCCGCGGTAAGCAGGCGCACGACAAACGCCAGGACCTCGCCCGCCGCGATGCTCAGCGTGAGGTAGTTCGCGAACTCGGACGGCGCGCCAAGGGCAAGTTCTGATCAGCGGCGGTAGTCGTCGAGTCGGTCGATCCCGAGCATCAGGTCCAGGCCGTAGGTGAATTCCTCGGCAATTGTCATCGGCAGTGCGCCGGAGGCGGCGGCTGCGGCGGTGGCGGGGAAGCGGATGGGGTCGGCGTCGGCGAGGGTGACGGGCAAGGCCGCCTGAGGTTGCTGGTTATCTGAATGGGCGCTGAGTTGGATGGCGAACCCGCGCACGTAGTGGCTCAGGGTGGCGTAGAGGCGGCCTGCGGTGTCCGGGGTGAACCCTTCGTGGAGTAGGAACGCGAGGAACAGCTCTCGCCTGGCCTCTGTCGCCTGCCCTATCGGCGGGTTTTCGACGAGCAGTGAGCCGAGGTTGCGGTGGGCGGCGAAGGCGTCGAACAGCCGTTGGGAGAGTCTTTTGCAGACCTGCTGCCATGTCCCGGTGATGACCTCGGTGTCGGAGACGTCGACCTCGCTGACCACTCGGTCGATGACGGCGGCGATCAGCGCCGCTCGGTTCGCGAAGTGCCGGTAGAGCGTGGTGGTTCCGGATTCCAGGTGGGCGGCCAAGGCCCGCATGGTCAGTGCCTCGGCTCCGTGGGTGTCGACGATGTCGAGTGCGCCAGTGAGGATGAATTCCCGGTCGAGGGGTCGGCGGCTTCCCGGGACGCGTATCGCCGGCGCGGCGGCGCTCTCGGCAGACGGTTGGGGCGACATGTCGCTCAGTATTGCTGAATGTAACGCCCAGTCTCGGGGATTGACGGCCATGACGCGAAGTGGGTACGGCGTTCCCACGGATTGCTGACCATGCATCCATAAAACCTCTCCCGGGAGCGTTCATGCCATCTAATTGCGTAGATCTAACGGCGTCGTCCACCGTGAAGTCGGCTAACCGGTCAGCACGCCGTCGCCGCCCACCGTATGGGTGGTTGGGCGCTGGTGCTTTAGGTGTGGGTGTGTGGGCGGCGTTGGCTGGTGCCGGAGTGGCACACGCCGATGACACTGCGCCGTCAGATTCGTCGTCGGTGGCCGGTCAGGTGAGTCGCGGTGCATCGGCGACGTCCAGTGGTGTGGCGCGGCGGTCTGCGGGTGCGGCGGCCAGTCGGACGGCCCATCAGACTCCTGTGGCATCAGTGGGTGTGTCGGGTTCTCGCCCGGCAGTGGCTGTGTCGCGGGCCGGGGCGGGGGTGGCTGCCCGGGTGGCGGCCGGCGTTGTGCGTCCGACGGCGAGTGCGATCCGAGTGGGCGGTTCGGGGACTGCGGCTGTGGGTGCGCCGGTGGCGGCAGCAATGGCCGGCCCGTCTGCTTCGGCGACGTGGCAGCCGGGCACCGTTTTGCGGGCCCTTTTCGGTAATGGCACCGAGGACAGTCCGAATGCGGGGTTGTTGGTGGGCAACGGTTTCTCCTATGACGCCACTACCTGTCCGACGGGTTCCTGTAACGGCGGCAATGCCGGCCTCATCGGCAATGGTGGGAATGCCTACAACGGCGGTTTCGGCGGCAACGCCGGTTGGTTCGGCCACGGCGGTCGTGGCGGGGATGCGGTCTCGGCGGCCGATGGCGGCACGACGGCTAATGGAGGCAAGGGCGGTTCGGGCGGGTTGTTCTTTGGCTCTGGCGGGGACGGTGGATCGGGCGCACTTGCTTCGGGCGGATTGGGGGGCCGTGGCGGTAGCGCCGGTGCGATCTCCCTGTTCGGCAACGGCGGGTCAGGCGGGGCAGGCGGGACCGGGGCCGACAGTGTTGTTGTTGTTCCTGCCGGC